>QNDG01000122.1 GCA_003645915.1 Candidatus Zhuqueibacterota bacterium
GTTTTCAGATATATACGGAATTTGAAGGAAGCTATAAAAAGCTGTACTCAGACCTGTCGTACCAGCGGTTTTTAATTTATGGTGATTTTTACCTTACAAAAGGCCGCAGTACAAGCCGTTTATACCTTTTTTCCGGCCGCAGTTCAACAAGTCTTCCCATGTATAAATTCTTTAATCAGGGAAAGGTGGATGCTTTTGCAGGAATGAGATGGGATCAGCTTTTTGCAGGACAGATGGATCTTGTTAGAATGGAATACAGATATCAGGTTCACAGATTTCTGTATATTCGTGCAATTGGAAATGCTGCTTTTGACATAAGAGATACAGGTAATCAGAAAGGTTCGGGGAAAAGTGTGTTCGGATACGGATTCGGGTTTACGTTTGCATACCCCATAGGTAGCCTGGAATTTGTTTTAAGCAGAGGAGACAGGAATTTCAGCAGTCCCCGTGAAGTTCAGACATGCGCGTATCTTTCAATAGGAGCTAAGTTTTAAAAGTCCGGGATTTTTACAATGTGTGGTAAAGCTTGATAATGAAGTTGCTTGTTAATGCTTTTGTTGCTATTTTAAATTGCGTGCAGCTATATTGCAGGCCCGTTATGAGTAAACAAAACAACAGACAAAGGATGTCGAAATGAAAAGATCAAAGAAAGATATTGCCAGACTTTTTCTGTTAGTAGGTGTGGTTTTTCTGATAATCGGATTAGCGCAGCAGAATTTTTTACTTACCTTTAAAAGTGGTTTTTTTAATCTGGGAGTAATTTTTACCATCTCAGGTCTTGTGGCCACTGCTATGGCTAAAAAGTCATAGTAAAAAAATAGATATTCAATTTCCAATATTATTTTCAATAAAGGCCGGGAAAGATTTGTTAATATTCCGGGTATTTAAAAATCAGAGGTGAATTTATACCGAATTGAAAAACAGAGGAGTAATGAAAATTATCTCATCTATAAAAAAAGATTTGCAGGAAAAAGCCGATGTAGAAAAAGTTCTTCATCTTCAGAAGTTTTTTAAAGCGGTTCCCGGCGGTTACGGGGAAGGAGACAAGTTTATTGGTGTTTCGGTTCCGGATCAGAAAAAGATTGCAAAAAAATATTATAAAGGCTGTACATTTAATGAAGCGGAAGAGCTGCTGAATGCAAAGATTCATGAATACAGGCTTACGTCACTTTTTATTATGATTAATAAATTTGAAAGGTCAAAACCAGGAGAGGAACAAAAAGCAATTGTAGATTTATATGTTAAGAATATAAAAGCCGTAAATAACTGGGATCTTGTGGATTCCTCAGCACATAGAATTTTGGGTTCTTATCTGGAGGATAAAAATAAAAGCCTGCTTTATGAATTTGCAGATTCAGGAGACCTTTGGAAACAGAGAATAGCAGTAATAACAACCTTTCATTTTATAAGGAACGGGCAGTATTCCGATACTTTAAAAATTGCAGAAATACTGCTTGATCACAAGCATGATCTGATTCATAAGGCTGTAGGGTGGATGCTGAGAGAAGTGGGGAAACGGGATTTTGAGACAGAGTATGATTTCTTGAGAAAAAATTATAAAAATATGCCAAGAACAATGTTAAGATATGCAATAGAGAAGTTTGATGAAAAGCTGCGTAAACAGTTTCTGTACGGAGAGATAGAATAGTGTGCTGATAAACGGGTGTATTCCCGGGTTATTAGTTAATATTGAATTTGCTTTAAAATATCCAGAGTTGCCAATTATTTTACAAAAGAACCGTAATAGTTTAAGTGAATGAGATGGAGAAGAATGGAAAAGAATATTAAAAAATTCGGTTGGACAGGCTCATTAATAATATTTGGTTCAGCGTCTTTGCTGCTGATTCTGGAAACGAGATTTTTAATTCCGTTTTTAAGCAGACAGACCGGTCTTGAAACAGTTGTAATCTGGTTTGCTGTTGCGGGGCTTGGTATGTTTTTGCCTATGCTGATACTTGCATCTTTTATCCTGAAAGGCGAAGGATATAAAATAACAAAACAAACATGGGAACAAAGACTTCGTTTCAGAAAAATGGATAAAAACGACTGGCTGTGGACTTTGGGTTCTTTTGTTTTAATAGGAATATTAAGTTTCGGGATTATCAAGTCAGTTGAATTCTTTACCTCATCGCTTGAAACACAACCCTCTTTTATGCATTTTGATCCTTTAACTCCAAATAGATACTGGATTCTCGTTGTGTGGATTCCATACTGGCTGCTGAATATTATGGGAGAAGAAATTTTATGGCGCGGGGTAATTCTTCCGGGTCAGGAAAAAGTAATGGGCAGGAGCGCATGGTTAGTAAATGGTATTTTATGGGGCGTTTTTCATATAGCTTTTGGGTGGCAGATTTCTTTAACTGTGATTCCGATACTTTTAATTGAACCTTATGTTGTACAGCGCAGAAAAAACACATGGATAGGAGTAATTCTTCACGCTTTAATTAATGGCCCAAGTTTTATAGCAATTGCTTTTGGCTTGTTATAGGAGAGCTGCCGGATATTCATAAGGAGATATTTATATATGAAAAGTTTGATTGTTGTAAAAAAAACAGGGATCAGACTTGTTTTGTATCTTTTACTTTTTATATCCGCCAAATCTTCTGTTGCACAGGAGATATTCAAAGGTGTAAGAGTCTCTTATTCAATAACAGATGAACAGGTTGATTTTATAAACACTCATTTTGATTTTGTTTTAACACCTTTTTTAAGCAATCAGATACGCGAATCTTTTCAAGAATCCAAATTATTTTTATACCGCTCCATACAGGGTACATGGACAGATTTTAATCAGTTTGACTGGAACCATATCAATTCCAATGAAAACATGTTCTGCCACAGCGACAGCGCAGACCAGAGTGAAAGTACAAGAATCCTCACTATCTGGAATTCATGGCTTATGGACGGAAGAGACTTGGTTGACAGCCTTGCTGCAGACGCAATGAACCACTGGGTAAATTACTATGCTGTTACTGCTTCCAACCAGGTGCATACATATGATTATGACGGCTTGTTTATAGATTCTGCAGGACATAAACTGGGTGAGGGTGCTGTTAACGGAATAATGCCGTGGGATTATTCTGCTGATACATGGCGGGATGGCAGATATGCAGCACTGAGTTTTATCAAAACTTATATTTCGGACAAAAAAGTAATATTTAACGGCCTGCATTCCGGAAACGGAGCGGATTCCAGCCTGTCATTAACTGACGGAGGAATGTGGGAAGATTTTGTTTATGATATAAACGACGGCTCATATAAAGGTGTGAAAAAGTGGTGGGATGCAATTTTGTGTATGCAGAACAACAGAGATAGTTCATATCTTGTTCTTGTAATTAAGAAACCGGGATTGATTTCTGATATTCAGGCAAGAATTTTCTCTGTAGCAAGCTATCTGCTTATCAGCAGCCCAAATGTTGTTCTGACCCTGTCTGACTGGTCAGATATTCCAAGCCTGCAGTACTATCCTGAGTTTGAGATCTCATTGGGATCTCCTCTGAGAGATTTTACAATGAGGGAGGATTCTCTTTTTATCAGAGAATTTGAGCATGGAATTGCACTGGTTAATCCGGGCTCTTCTTTATCAAAGACTTTTCAGTTAGAAAAAGATTACTATAAAATTGTTCCTGTCGGAGGCGGCCTGATCAGCTCTGCAGGGAGTTATGACGGACATCTTTCTTATGAATTGGTAAGCGGGGAAATAGAGATTCCACCGGTAAGCGGTATGATTCTTAAGGATTCGGCTGAAAGCGGAGTATCTAATGACCATGTGGAAGGAATGAGTTTTAAACTTATGCAGAATTATCCCAACCCTTTTAATCCTGTAACAAATATATCTTATAAAACAGACAAATCTTGTAAGGTCAGGCTTGCAGTTTTAAATGTTAAAGGACAGATCGTAGAAACTCTGATTGACGGTAATGTAGATAAGGGGATTCATACGGTTCAGTGGAAACCGGACAATGTAAGTTCAGGTGTCTATTTTTATATGATCAGTGCGGGAGGTTATAAAGACATAAAAAAATGTCTGCTTGTCAGATAATTACAGAAAAGAGAGGAATTTATTTTGGGTTCTGATAAGATAATATCAATTAACCCCGCTACTCTGGAGATAAATGGAGAAGTTGAGTTAACTCCTGCAGAGGATGTTAATCTCATAGTAGAAAAGGCACGTTCAGTATTTCCGCTGTGGAGAGACACTCCTATGTCAGTCCGTTCACTGATAATTAAGAAAGTTCAGGAATTACTGTTAGACAGGGGGATGGAATTTGCGGAACTTATAACCTGTGAAATGGGACGTCCCGTTGTGGAAAGCTTCTCTCTGGAAATAGCGGCAAGTGTTGATATTGCAGGCTATTATGCAGAGAATGCCGGAAAATTTTTAAATAACAGAAAAGTACCTCTTCATCATCTTCTCTTTAAAAGACGGGAAAGTATAATCCGGTTTGAACCCCTAGGCGTATTTGGAGTAATATCACCCTGGAACTGGCCTCTGCTCATTCCCCTCGGCAGTATTATACCTGCACTTCTTGCAGGCAACTGCGTTGTTTTTAAACATTCGGATCAGACGCCTCTCATATCGGAAAGAATTTATGCCCTTTTCCGTGATGCGGGAATTCCGGAAGGTGTATTTCAGATTATTCAGGGAGGGGCAGATCAAGGCAGAGCTCTTGTTGGTTCTTCCGTAGAAAAGATATTTTTTACAGGTAGTACTGACGTGGGGCGAAAAATATATAAGCAGGCATCCGATTCTTTAAAAAAATGCGTACTTGAGATGGGAGGAAGTGATCCTGCCATTGTATGCAAGGATGCGGATATTGAATATACAAGCAGCGGTATAGTGTGGGGAGCATTCAGCAACTGCGGTCAGAACTGCAATGGTATGGAGAGGGTGTTCGTACACAGTTCCGTTTTATCAAAGTTTGTGGAGCTGCTTTTAAGCAAGACAAAAGAACTGCGTATTGGTAGTGGTTTGGATTATGATACGGATCTGGGACCGCTGTCATCAAAAAAACAGCTTGATAAAATGAACCGGATTTTGTTTGAATCTGTCATGGCCGGATGTACTGTCCTTACAGGAGGGAAAAGGGTTGAAGGCAGTATAGGTTACTTTTTTGAACCAACAATTATCATGCGTGATAAATCCCTTTACACTCAGAAAGATGATGAGATTTTCGGACCCATTATTTATGTGACTGAAGTTGACAGCGACGAAGAGGCTGTGGAACTGGCAAACAGATCGTCATTCGGGCTGAGTTCTTCAATTTGGACAAAAAATCCGAAACACGGGATGAAACTGGCAAGGTATATAGAAGCCGGAACAGTAATGATAAATGATGTAATTGTTTCATTTGGCATGGCTGAAGCAGGCTGGACAGGTATTAAAAAAAGCGGGGTGGGCTGGGTTCACGGTGAAAAAGGGCTTGATGAAATGGTCAACATTAAATACATTAATCGTGATCCACAGGCCAGTATGCAGAAGATCTGGTGGTTTCCCTATACTGAAAAAATGCTTAAAACAATGAAAGCGGGGATAATTTTTCTTTTTTCAGGCAAGCTGAGGAGCGTACTTGTTAATATCCCCATTGTACTTAAAAACCTGACCGGCCAGTTATTACTGAACAGAAAAAGGTCTGATAAGTTGTGATAAAGGGATCGGATTTAAACAAGTCTGATCTGCTGTTATAGCACACTTCCGGAAAACAGAAGCAGAGGGGAAGTGTCCGGTAATAAGGGCATCAGATTATTAATCTTTAAAAATTTTACAGCTTATTCTCTCTGTTCTCCGAACGCCACTTATCCTGCTCTTTGCTGTCGCGGATCATATCCTCTACATTATCCATCTGCGGAGATTCTTTGAGCGCTTTCCATTCAAATTTCTCGTCAAGTGGATCAAGAGCTTTTTGCGGATCAAAAATTCTTTTATCAA
>QNDG01000123.1 GCA_003645915.1 Candidatus Zhuqueibacterota bacterium
AAAAAGATAACGTGCAAGCTCCTGTGCAAGATATGTTTTACCTACTCCTGTTGGCCCCAAAAAAATAAATGAACCGATCGGTCTGCGCGGATTTTTCAATCCTGCTCTTGTTCTCTGAATTGCCTTGCTTAAGGTTTCAATAACTTCATCCTGACCTACAACTCTTTTTTTCATTTCCACGGACATCTGAAGAAGCTTTTCCGTTTCAGACTGAGCAACTTTTGATACCGGAATTGAAGTCATCATTGATACAACTTCAGCAATATCATCTTCTGATACCTGAGCTAAGACCTCTCCTAATTCACTTTCCCATCTCTCTTTTGCTTCTTCCAGCTCACGAATAAGCCTCTTTTCTCTGTCTCTTAAAATAGCAGCTTTTTCAAATTCCTGTTTTCTTATAACATTATTTTTCTCCCGGCGTATTACTTTAAGCCGCTCTTCAAGCATGGTAACTTCCTGAGGCACATTGATATTTGCAAGATGCACTTTTGCGCCTGCTTCGTCCATTACATCAATTGCCTTATCCGGAAGGAATTTATCTGCAATATATCTTTCGGACAGCCGCACCGCTGCTTTTAAAGCAGCATCAGTATATTCAACGCGGTGATATTTTTCATATCTCTCTTTTAAACCGTAGAGAATTTTTATTGTATCTTCCGTATTAGGGGGATCAACTATAACTTTCTGAAAACGTCTCTCAAGAGCGCCGTCTTTCTCTATGTACTGTCTGAATTCATCAAGAGTTGTAGCTCCTATACACTGAAGCTCTCCTCTTGCAAGAGCCGGTTTAAACATATTTGATGCATCAAGAGAACCGGAGGCCCCGCCTGCGCCTACAATTGTATGCAGTTCATCAATAAAAAGAATAATATCTCTTGATTTTACCAGTTCGTTCATAATTGCTTTCATGCGCTCTTCAAACTGACCTCTGTACTTTGTTCCTGCTACAATTGAACCAAGGTCAAGGGTTACGACCCTTTTATCATGAAGCACTCTCGGTACATTCTTTTCAATGATTCTCATTGCAAGACCTTCAGCAATTGCTGTCTTCCCTACACCGGGCTCTCCAATAAGCACAGGGTTGTTCTTTTTTCTTCTTGAAAGAATCTGTGCAACCCGCTGGATTTCCATATCCCTTCCAATGACCGGATCGAGTTCATCCTTTTTGGCCATTTCGGTCAAATCCCGTCCAAAATGATCAAGCGCAGGAGTTTTGGATTTCTGTTTAATATCCTTTTGAGAAGCCGAAGCGCCTCTTAATATATTCTCAAGCTCTTCAATTATGGAATCGTACTTGGCATCAAATTCAGACAGAACATTTGCTGCCACACCGTCAGTATCCTTTGACAGAGCCAGAAGTATGTGCTCTGTTCCGATAACGGTTTGTTTGAATTTTTGAGCCTCTGATGCAGCAATTCTTAAAACCCTTTCGGCACGTTTTGTAAATGGGATGTTTCCCATTGTAATTGTGCCGCCGGTTGATTTTACTGCATCTTCAATTGCTTTTTTCAGCTCTTCAAGGTCAATTCCCAGGTTCTGGAGAATCTCAACCGCAATACCACTGCCTTCCCTGATAACTCCAAGAAGAAGATGTTCTGTACCGATATAATCATGCCCAAGACGCAGAGCTTCCTCTCTTGAGAGCTGAATAACAACCTGTACCCTTTGCGAAAAATTATTTGTTATCATATTTTTAAAACCTCTATGTAAACGATTTGTTATCTCTTTACTTATTTAACTTCATTTTAAAAAACAAGTTTCAAACTTCCGGAGCAATACATATCACTGAAAATTCTGCAAATTTCACGCCATAAATCATTATTATTTTTATAATAAATCTTTATCAATCTCTCTTAACCCTCTGTCTTTAATTTCCACTACTCTGTCCGAATAGCCTGCAATTTTTTTACTGTGTGTTGCCACAACAAACGCCTTATTTTTCTTTCTTACCAGATTCCACATTTGAGACCGCAAAACTTCACTATTAACAGTATCAAGATTACCCGTAGGTTCATCTGCAAGCACAATTAAAGGATCATTACACAATGCTCTTGCAAAAGCCACTCTCTGTTTCTCACCGCCGGACAATTCCGAAGGCTTGTGCCTCATCCTGTCCTTTAATCCTATTTCAAAAAGCAATTCTTCCGCTCTGCTATATACTTCCTTTATGTTTCTGCGGGCAATAAGACCCGGCATTGCAGCATTCTCAAGAGCAGTAAATTCAGGTAAAAGATGATGAAACTGAAAGATAAATCCAACTGTAATGTTTCTGAATGAATCCATTTCTTCATCATCCATGGAAAAAACTTCTGTATTATTCAGAAATAATTGCCCCTTTGTAGGTCTGTCAAGAGTACCTATAACATGCAGAAGAGTGCTCTTACCTACTCCTGATTCACCTATCACAGAGACAATTTCTCCCTTATTAATCTCCAGATTTATATTCTCAAGTACTTTTAACTCCTGATTCTGCGCCATAAAATAACTTTTATGTATCTGTTTTGCAGTAAGTATTATTTTTTTTTCCAAATCTATCCCCTATTCGTACCGTATTGCATCAACAGGCACAAGTTTAGATGCTTTTCTGGCCGGATAGAGCGCTGCGGCAAGACAAATCAATATTGCTGCAACTCCTATTGCCATAAAATCCGTTGCCTGTATTTTTACCGGTAAAACCGAAATAATGTACACATCTCCGGGCAGATGCAGAAACTGGTACTTTTGCTGAGCCCAGCACACAAGATAGCCAATCAGACTGCCGGTAAAAGTCCCGAACATTCCAACAATCATCCCCTGATAAAGAAAGATACGTGTAATGCTTTTTGAAGAAGAACCCATAGACTTTAAAATACCGATTTCTCTGGTTTTTTCCATTACAACCATAATTAAAGTACTGATTATATTGAATGCAGCAACAAGTATAATAAGACAGAGGATGAGAAACGCAGCATATTTTTCAAGCTGCATCCATGAAAAAAGTGTTTTTCGCATCTCAAACCAGGTCTGGGGATAATAAGGAAAACCCATCCTGTGCTCAATCAGTTTTACTACTTTGTCGGCACGATATAGATCATCCAGCTTAATTTCTATACCGGACACTTTTCCGGGCATCATAAAAAGCTGTTGAGCCGATTTTATTGAGACGTATGCAAAAGTGTTATCAAACTCATACATGCCGGTTTCAAAAAATCCCGTTACAACAAATTGTTTTATAGGAGGCGTCTGAAACATTGAACCTATGCCTTTTAAACTGATAAGAATTATCCTGTCTCCCACGTCAACCATAAGTTTATCAGCAACCCATCTTCCTATAACAATTCCGGGCAGTTTTTGTCCTTCAGAAGTTTCTGAAATACCGAGATTCATCTCTCCGTAAACAATATTTTTGGGGATCTCGGAAACTTTTCCGAAAGACTTTTCATCAACCCCCCTTATCATAATGCCGTCACTTCCGTCACCGCTTCTTATAATTGCTTTTTCATCTACATACGGCGACATTCCTGTAATATGAGGTATATCACTGATTTTGAGCATTACTGAATCAGCATTTGCCATTCCTTTAAAATGGAACGTTCGCAGGCGGATGTGCCCGTCAAATCCAATTATCCTGGACCGGACCTCCTGTTCAAATCCGTTCATTACTGATAACACAATAATGAGAGCTGCAACTCCAATTGTAACACCAAGTATTGTGATATATGTTATAAGATTAATAAAGCCTCTTTTTCTTCTGGCTTTAAGATATCTTCTTGCAATAAAAAATTCGTATGATAGTTTCACTTCTGCTCCGGTTCGTCCTTTTTGTCGGCTTTTTCAGGCCTCATTTGCGGGAAAAGTATAACGTCTCTTATTGAAGGAGACGCTGTAAGAAGCATAACAAGTCTGTCAATTCCGATTCCAAGGCCTGCAGTAGGCGGCATTCCGTACTCAAGAGCACGGATATAATCCTCGTCAATCATCATTGCTTCTTCATCTCCCTGAGCCTTTAATCTTGCCTGTGCTTCAAAACGCTCTTTCTGGTCAATGGGATCATTGAGTTCACTGAAGGAGTTACACAGTTCCTTTCCCAGAACAAACGCTTCAAACCGCTCTGTTAACCCCGGTACTGAACGATGTTTCTTTGCAAGCGGAGAAATCTCTATGGGAAAGTCCTTGATAATTGTGGGCTCGATTAATTTTGGCTCAACATACTCGGAAAATATCTCATCAAGAAGCCTTCCTTTTCCTGCATTGGGCTCAACTTCAATATGCAATGATTTTGCAACCTGAAAAATCTGTTCCGTGGTTTTATCAAGCAAATCGTGGCCTGTGTATTCTTTGATAGCTCCCATATAAGTCATGCGTTTCCACGGCGGTTTAATTTCAATAGTTTTTCCGTCAACTTCTATTTTGTGAGATCCGAAAACATTATTGCTTATTGTATAGACCATGTCTTCAACAAGATCCATCATAAACTCATAATCTTCATAAGCCACATAGAGCTCCATCATTGTAAATTCAGGGTTATGATCTCTGTCCATACCTTCATTACGGAAATCTTTTGAAATTTCAAAAACACCTTCAAATCCGCCTACAATCAGTCTTTTAAGATAGAGTTCGTCCGCTATACGCAGATAAAAAGTCATATCCAGAGTGTTGTGGTGCGTTACAAATGGTCTGGCATTTGCCCCCCCGTAAATAGGCTGCAGCACAGGTGTTTCAACTTCAAGATAGCCTCTGTTTTCAAGATAACGCCTCATTTCCGAAACAATTTTAGATCTTGCTTCAAATACCTTTCTTACATCGGAATTTACAATAAGATCAACATATCTCTGTCTGTATCTCAGTTCTTTATCTGCAAAAGCATCATAAACTATTTTTTCATCGTCTTTAACCTGCTCCTTTACCACAGGGAGGGGTCTTAATGTTTTTGCAAGAAGCTCCAGCTTACTAACAAGAACAGTTATCTCACCGGTTTTTGTTTTAAACACCTGTCCCTTTACACCTATTATATCACCAAGGTCAAGATTTTTGAAAATTGAGTAGGTCTCTTCTCCTACATTGTCCTGCTTGACGTAAATCTGAATTTTACCGGATACATCCATAATGTGGGCAAAACTTGCCTTTCCCATTCTGCGCATGGACATTATACGCCCTGCTGTCGACACATCCATTGCTTCTTTATAAGCGGATAAAATTTCTTCTGCAGTATGAGTGCGTTTAAAAGAGTATCCGTATGCCTGAGCACCAAGTTCTTCTATTTTTTTAAGTTTCTGTAATCTCTGACTTCTTAAACTGCTGAGGGGATCCAAAAATAACTCCTTTCCTTACCTGTTAACTGTATTTTAAAAGATATGCACGGATAAACCGCTCCAGATCGCCGTCCATAACCTGTTGGATATTGGAAGTTTCCACACCTGTTCTGTGGTCTTTTACCATTGTGTAGGGGTGGAATACATACGACCTGATCTGGCTTCCCCATGCTATGTCTTTTTTATTCTTTTCTATCTCTTTTAATTTTTCGTTTTCTTCTTCAAGCTTTTTCTGATACAACCTTGCTTTAAGAATTTTCATTGCATTTGCTTTATTCTGAAACTGAGAACGCTCATTCTGACACTGAACTACTATATTTGTAGGCAGATGAGTTATGCGAACTGCGGAGCTGGTTTTATTAACATGTTGTCCTCCTGCCCCGGAAGCTCTGTACGTATCAACTCTGATTTCAGACGGTTTTATCTCAATTTCTATATCATTTTCAACTTCAGGATATACAAAAACCGATGCAAAAGAAGTGTGTCTTCTTTTATTTGCATCAAAAGGAGAAATCCTTACAAGTCTGTGCACTCCTGCTTCTGCTTTCAGATAACCGAAACTGCTTTTCCCTTTAACTTCCAGAGTAGCGCTTTTAATTCCTGCTTCATCACCTGCCTGCAG
>QNDG01000124.1 GCA_003645915.1 Candidatus Zhuqueibacterota bacterium
CTGGTATTTTCTTCCTCTTTGTTCCTTGGATCTGTCCATAAAAAATCTGCTGCTTTTCTGAGCACCGAATTTTAAGGATATTGAAAATCTGTTGTCTTCCGGCAGATAAGGATGAGATCCATATACATAGTCAATTCTTATTAAAGCTTTATCAGTAAAGGGGACAGTAAAACCAAACCCAAATGAAGGGCCTTCTGATCTGTTGTTAAAACCCGCTCTCGGATAAAATACAAAATCTTCCCCTTTTACAGGAATTACTCCTTCAAATCCCACATACGTACCGGAAGGAATATTTTCATAGTATTCTTTATCAAAAGCAAATAATATCTCAGTATTTGAAAAGAAATTTCTCATATCAGTCCATGCTCTCGGGATCCAGTCTCTCAGAATAAATCTGTAGCTTAAACCCATTCTCAATACCAGCGGGAATCTGTCTTTATCATTTTCACGTATTCTCCAGCCCGGCTGAATAATATTCTGGAGATTAAGTCCAAATTTTAAAGGTAAAAGATACTGCAAAGAAAAGAGTCTGAATATGGGGGCATGAATAGGTTGAAACATCATACCAAAATCAATACCGCCGGACCAGCTCCTCTGGTGTGATTCGATTTGTCTGTAAGATTCCTGCTGCATACCGGAAAAAGCCTGGCTTACAAGCTTTATTGTAGTCCCGTATCTGAAAACACCCCACAAACCCACAGTTTCATGCGCCCAGGACATAAGAAACGCATTCTCCCCCATACTGAAATCGCCAATCTTTACACCTGTTACGGAACGCTGTTCGTAGTTGCTGCTTGCAAGACCTACCCAGGTAAATCCGATTGAAGAATTGGGACCCAACAGGTATTTACCCAAAGGATCTTTAAGATTAAACATTCTGGGCAAAACAATTGACACATTTGCAAACTGACTGTCATAGTAAAGGTTTGTATATGTAGAGCTAAACTCTGAAAATCGGGCACCTACTATTCCGGCAGGATTCCAGTACATACCGCTCGCATCATCCGAAACAGCCACAAATGCACGTCCCATACCAAGAGCACGTCCGCCGATTCCGTATCTTAAAAACTCTCCGGGATATCCACCGTACCCCTGAGCCATAACTGTCCCTGCAAATAAGAGAGACAGTAAAACCAGAACAATCTTTGCTTTTTTATTCATCATATTCCCGATAATTAATCCAAAATTATTATTATCGAATAACAGCTATTTTACAATACTTATTTAACGCATTCTTAATAACACATACATATCCGCCGTTTGATACCACATCTCCCTGTCCGTTTCTTCCGTCCCATTCGAAAAAATAATCGTCAGGAGTTTTAGAAAGAATTCTCACAAGGTTGCCAAAAAGATCGTATATTCTTGCTTCTGTAGCATTGGCCACATTGCACTTAATTATTGATCTTTCATTCAGCTCCGGATTAAACGGATTTGGAAAACAGAGCACATCTTTCTCTTCTCCTTCAAACGGCCACCAGAATATTTCAATTGTGTCCCTTAAGGAGGGCTGCCCTGCAAGGTCTTCCACCCACAAAATAAGCTTCAACTGTTTGTGATCAGAGGTATAAACAGAGTATCTTATTGTAGTATCAACTACGCTTACAGGATTTTCAACAGTATACTTGGTTTCTGCATTTACTTCTTCACTCTCTTCTTTAAAAATTATATCTTTTACTTTGCCGAGAGCTGTATCAGAACAGGTAATTTGTATATCTATTTCCCTGCCTATAATCCAGTTAATTCCCCCGCTTTTCTGCAGGTGCTTAATTTCAAATCTTGTTATAAAAGGTGCAGAAACATCCTGTATTGATACTTCAACAGGTGACCACTTACTGAATGCATACTCATCATTACCCTTATCTGCCAGATATCTTAATCTGTAAGAAATCCTGACACCACCGGGCAGATCATCAAACGTTGCAGAAGACTTCCACGAATCAACATATCCCCATCTTTCAATATTATTGTACAGTGCTTCAACTTCAAATAATACGACTTTTGCATTTGCACCGGCAACCACTGTTTTTATACTGTCACAGTTCCAGTTAACTGTGTTCTCCAGTCCCCAGGTGTATTCAGGTTCGGGACGTAATTTTGGCTGTGGAAGAGTAGTATCAACTACTGTTGCAGCTATATTAATTTGAGGGATAATTTCAGCATCTTTTTGAAAAACCTGAATTCTCTTTACCTGAGCATAACCGTTTGAAAAAACTGCCACAAGAAAAATCAGATACAGAGTTAATTTGCTTTTTACCATTTTAAAATTTCCCTGTTTTAAAAGGATCTATTTAACATACATAAGTTTTATTCTTGCCTGATATGCCTTTCCGTCTTTTCCTCTAACAGAAACAACGCATATATAAATTCCGGAAGAAACCGAAACGCCAGAACTGTTTTTCCCGTTCCATCTTGTAATGTGGAACCCGGCGTTTTTAGTTCCACTCTCTACAACCTGAACCAGAGATCCGGAAATATTGTAAACAGAAACATTAATTTCAGATGAAACAGGCAACTGATACGGAATAACTGTTTCACTGTTAAAAGGATTAGGATAATTTCTGCCCACTCTGAAATTTTCAGGAATACCGGTAGTCTCTGACAGACCTGTGTTCTTATTTGTGCTCCCCTGGTTAGCAACATAGAATGCTTTTTCAGACCATCCGCTCTCCCACCACTGAGTACCTGACTTTACTCCTGTTTTAAGCCGGAACCAAGTTGTGTCTTTTTCTATTGAGCCCCATCCTGAAGTGCATTCAAAATCAGTTTTATTAATCCATCCGCTTCTGCATAACAATCTGTTCATCATCTCTTCATCATTCAATTCATAAGCTATTGAAAAATGATCCGGATTCATTGCAATTTCAATAAAATAGAATACTGTATCCGGCTGGCCCGTTAATTGAGGCACTTCACATTTTTTTTCTCCTGTTATTTCCGGAGGCAAAGGAGTCGGAAGAAAAACCGGGGACGCAAAACTGGTTCCTACTGTAATATTCCCTGCGCTGTCAACTGAGGAAATACGCCACTCTGTTTTTCTGTTTAACAAAATATCCGTAAAAGAGTAAACAGTGCTTTGTTTGTTTACAGGGATTGTTCCCGCAAGCTCAACATTATCATTGATTATTCTTTCCACCCTGTATTCCGCTACGTTTCCTCTCAGCTGATCCCATGAAATGGAAGTATCTTCCGGCTGGGTTTGAATACCTGCTCCGCTCCATGAGAGGTTTACCATAATTGAATCTGAACCACCGTAATAAGCTTTTACAGAATCTACTGATACGGTTGAGACAGGATAAGGCGGAATAGTATCATATACTGCTGACTTTAAATTGTAAAAATCAGAAGACCAGTATAACGGCGGATTACCGGGGTTGCCGAACTTATCAAAAGATGTTATACGAAAATATATTCTGTTGTTTGTCCGGTTTGCAAGTGGAGGTATGTTAACCATCTTTGTACGTGAATCCGGACTTGCTTTAAAGGGGCCCTCAGTTACTGTTCTTTCTTTATCTTCAGGAAAATATTCACTAACACTTACCTGAATCATACATGAATCTGCCCCTCTTGTTGTTCCTGTAATTATCCTGCCATCTTTTCTCCAATCCCACGAAATTGTCACATAATTCTTATTAAAGTATTTCTGAGTATAAGCAGCAATTTCCGGTATATAAACCGAGCCTGTATCGCATGTATCTGTTTTTACACTTAATGCCACGACCTGCCCCATTCTGTTCAGAGCATTCACTTTGTAAGTATAAGCATTTCCGTGAACGAGCCCTGCAGCAGTATCCATAAAAAAAGTTGCCGTACTACTCAAATTTGTCAGTTTAACATCGTTTCTGTAAACATCATAACTTTCAATTCTGTATTTTTTTATAAGATCCGGAGCATACCAGTTTACATATATATTCCCTCTTGGTTGAGGTATTACCTGAAGAGGAAGAGTGACAAGTCCCGGCACAATATAAGGCTTTGACCAGGCGCTTTGCCTGCCTTCAGGAGAGTCTGGCACCTCCTTTATTCTGAATATATAATTGGTATTCATTACAGCAGTTCTGTACAGAAATGTAGTATCATCAACTACGACCTCTTCCTCATAACTTCCCTCAAGGCTGTCTGCATAAATTCGTACAACTGTTTTATATCCTTCCGAGGCATCGCTGGGTACAGCTCTGTCCCAGTAAATTGACAGAACATATTTGCCATTCTCAATTTTAGGTGTCTCATTGCTGCTGATTTGAGGAGGCCTGTTACAATACTTGCTGTTTCCAGGAGCAGCTACGCTTGTATCACCCATAATATTTACTGTTTTTACACTGTAATCATAATCCCTGTAAACAACGAGTGTATCACCGTTAGTATTTGAAGTCTCGTCAATACCATATTTATCAATCCACCTAATTGTATCAAATTCAGTCTCAATAGAACCGATAATTTGCCAACTTGATAACTCTGTTTTTCTTAGTACAAGATATTTTCTGGCTGCAAGACAGGGTCTTGTCCACTGGAGAGAAATATTACCGTCCCATGAGTTAGTATCTGTTGACACAGAAACATTCTCAGGCGAAAGTGAAAGAGCTCTTATAACAATTTTTTCTTTAGACCATACACTTGACCTGTTACCCGAATACACTCCCCTGACCTTAACACTTGAGACTTCCTTATCGGAAAGTTTTATAATCAGTGTTGTGTCAGCAATAACATCAAAAGGATCTTGTTGTACTCCGTTAACCAGAACCGACCATTTTTCAATTTCAGAAACATCAAAATTGCGCACACTCAACTCAACATAATCTTCATGAGTATAAATTGTATCTTTCTGCAACGGATCTGCAGGATATACATCCGGATACTCTGTTGTTGTAAATACCATTGAAGGCCTGCCCGGTATTCTCTCCACAGCTTCCCAGTCTGTTGAATCAATACTGCGCACATTGCCTGCTGCATCTTCTGCTACAACTCTGTATGATACCATTGGATTTGATATTCCGTTCAGAATTAAATGACTTAAAGTATCAACAAACGAAACATTAATAAAATCATCAGGCAGAACAATCTCTTTATATGTTCCTTCCAAACTGATTTTACGGTAAATATGATAACGTTTCAGACCAGATGCATCGTCATTTGCTTTACTCCATGATAAATACATCAGAAAAGATGTGAATCCTTCCGAAGGATTGTCAATTTTTGCATCCTGCATTACAGAATAAACTTTTAGATTATAGATATCCTCCGGAGGGAAACAATCAGGTATGATATTTTCCAAATCTTCGGTATGTATAGTTGAATAATATTTCCTCGAAACTCTTCTTAAATATGTATGTCCGTTAACCAGATTTTTATCTATAAGCTCAACAGTACCGGGTTCGGGATTGAGCAGACTGCCGTTTTCATCTGCATATACATTTTTACTTTTAGAATAATCAAATACAAAATATACGGAATCATAATTTGTAGAACTTACCCAACCGAACTCACGGAGCTTATCCGGTACTATCCATCCCGAATCAAAATATCTTACGCTACCGGACGAGGGGTCAGAAAAGTAGGAAAGGCTGTCTCTTACTGCCTGGAATCTTATAAACTTTTCTCTGTTGTCAAGCCTTACCCACATTGTATCTATACTGCCTGTAATAAAATTTCCGTTTCTTACATCATTTGTAACATCAATCGTGTCATTATCAATAACAATTTCTCCTGAGCCCTCAATATAAACACTGTTTGATACCTCCCCGGTTCCTTCGTTACCGACTTTATCAACAGCCCTGATTCTGTATGTATAATAATGACCCCCAACTGCAGAAGAATCAATCCACTGGCCGCTACTCAACCATTCTGCATTGATTTCAGCCATGCGCTGTTCCACGCCTGAATCTGCAGTTCTGTAA
>QNDG01000125.1 GCA_003645915.1 Candidatus Zhuqueibacterota bacterium
ATGTAAAGCCTGATTTTTGGAAACGTAATGATATTTCAGAACTGCCGGGAAATATAAAACAGAAATTATTCGATTTTTTATTCGTAAAAAAATTCCCTGATGCGGGAAAAGATCGTTGGTATTGCGATGGTTACTGGAATAATGGTTCTTCAACATTAATAAGCATAGGCTATATTTTCGACAACTCCCGGATTAAAGCTGCCGAAATTAAAGTTGATCCTGTTTTCCCTGATATGATTTTAAAAATGTTTGGAAGCGGAACATCAGTCTATATAGTCGACAGCTCAGAAAAATTTATATTTTCAACCGGCTCCGAATCATTAAAAAAAATAAAAAGCGGGAATTTATTTAAAAAATTATACTTTCCTGAGCTTGGATGGAGAATTTACTATAAACAGAAAACAGGAAATATTTCTTTTAATGATAAATTCCCGGGATTAATCAAAAAACTGATCATTTTATTCTCTCTTCTGATTTTAACAACTCTTCTTTCCATGACAATTGATCGTCCTCTTATTGATCTTACGGAAAAAATTACAGATGTGGGCAGGGGAGATTTTACAAAAGTGATACCTGTGTATAATAACAGATATCTTGATAAAATAGCAAGTATTTTTAATTACATGTCAATGGAAATGGAGAGAGTAAAAAAGATAAACCTGGGAAATATTATTGACGAAAAAAATAAGACAGATGCAATAATTGATCATATTGCAGACGGTGTGATTGTTACGGATGTAAATGACAGAATTTTAAAAGTTAACAACCTGGCTGAAAGTTGGTTTAATATTTCAGAACAGGAATGCAAAGGAAAACTTGTTTATAATGTAATCAGTGATAAAAATTTTAAAGGTCTGCTTAAAAGAATAAAAGATGGCGCTCCGCATGGCTCATGTGAATTTTCATTTACAAGAGATGACAATACAGAGGCACGTATTTTCAATGCACATGCTTCAAAAATAACAAATAAAGATGATGTTATTATAAATATTGTTATTGTTTTCAGAGATATTACACGAATTAAAGATGCTGAGAAAGTTAAAAAAGAGCTTGTCTCAATGGTTGCTCATGAACTCAAATCACCGCTTTCTGCTATTTACGGTTTTAGCGAGCTATTAAAGGATCTGAAATTAAAGGACAGGCAAGCTGATGAATATGCAAAAATAATATCAAATGAGGCAACCAGATTAACTGATCTTATTAATAAATTTCTTGATATTTCCAGGCTTGAATCCGGGAAGACTACGCTTCATCCTGCATTTTTCAATATTAAAGCGGTTATTGTAAAGACAATTGATACATTTAAAACTATGATTGATAAAAAACGCATTAAACTTATTGTAAATGTGGATAAAAATATTCCTGATGCCTGGGGAGATCAGGATATGATTGAGCGGGTACTGATAAATCTTTTAAGTAATGCAATTAAATACAGTCCGGATAAAGCAAAAATAGGAATTGAAGCAAAAACTGCTGAAAATTTTGTTGTTGTGAGTGTTATTGATAATGGTTACGGGATACCAAAAGAATCTTTAAATAAAATATTTAATAAATTTTACAGGGTTTCAGAATCGGAATCTGAAAATGAGCCTCAGGGTACAGGTCTCGGTCTTAGCTTGTGCAAAGAAATAGTAGAAAAGCATGGCGGAGAGATAAAAGTACAGAGTAAGTTGGGAGTAGGCTCTGTTTTCACTTTTACAATACCTCTGAAAAATAAACAGGATGTATAATGTCTGTTAAAGGAAAACATAAAATAATTCTTATTGATCCGGATCCTGATACGTTTGAAAGGATGCAGTCTTTTTTTGACAGGGACATTATTCGGATAATAAATTTTTCTTCCGCCTTGATTGCACTGGACAATATTAAAGATATTAATCCTGATATTATTATTTCGGAATTTTATACTGATGATTTAACTGCTGCCGAAGCATTCAATCTGATAAAATCGGATATTAAATACAGGACTTTCAGAATTATACCCTTTGTGGTATTTACAAAAAGTGCTGCAAATGAAAAAGAAGACCTTATAAATCAGGGGATCTCAGGGTGGTTTACCAAACCATTCGGAAGTAAAGAACTTAAAGAGGTTATTGAAAACCTTCTTTTATCCTCCAAATATCTGGAAAAAACAGAAGTTCTTGAACAACAGGTTAAACGTTCCGAATACCAGTACCGGGACCTGCTTGAAAACGCCAATGATTTCATTTTTATTCTAGATGAAAAAGGGATATTTAAATATTTAAACAACAGATTTAACTCTCTTACAGGGTGGCAGAAGGAACAGTGGCTTTATAAACCGTTTCTCTCCTGTATCCATCCTGACGACAGGGAGAAAGCTGAAACCCATTATAATATGATTCATCAGGGGAAGGCAAGAATATTTGAAGCAAGGGTTCTCGGAAACAGAGATGATATTGTTGTTCTTTCATTTAATATTACCCCTCTTTTTGAAAAAGGCTCAATAATAGGCTCCCTTGGTATAGCCCGTGATGTTACAGAGCAGAAATCAATGGAAAGAGAAATCCTGGAGCTTAAAAACTTTAACGAAAGTATTATCCAGAGTATGGAATCCGGCCTGTTAACACTGGACTTAGAAGGCCGTATAACATTTCTTAACAGAGGTGGAGAAAAGATACTATTGTGGCATTCCAGAGAAGTAACCGGCAGATATCTTGCGGATCTTATTGGAGCAGAAAAAGCTGAAAAATTTTTATTACCACCGTCAAAATCAGATCCTCTTTCAAGTAGAAATGAAATAGAATTTGAAATTGAAAGCGGGAAAACGGTTTTTATCGGATTTACAATTACAAACAGAGTTGATAATAACGGGAAAAAACTTGGAACAATTGTATTTTTTAAAGATATATCCTTGCTGAAACAAATGCAATCAGAAGTAATCAGGATGGACAGGCTTGCTTCGCTCGGTGTTTTGGCATCAGGTATTGCTCATGAGATAAAAAACCCATTGGCAGGCATTAAAACAATGGCACAGGCATGTCAGGAAGAGTTTGATGAAGAAGATTCAAGAATGGAGTATCTTACACGAATAGTAAGACAGGTAAACAGGCTTGATGATCTTTTAAAAACCTTTTTTGCGTATGCCAGGCCCAAAAAACCGGACAGAAAACCTCACGATCTGAAAAATATTGTTCTTGAAGTAACAAGGCTTTTATCAAAAAAAATGAGTACATCCGGCATTGAATGTCAGGAAAATTATCAGGAGAATTTATCTCCCGTTTTGGTTGATTCACAACAGATGCAGCAGGTTTTACTGAATCTGATTCTTAATTCAATTGACGCCATGCCCCAAGGCGGCACAATTAAAATATCTGCCCGCACTTACAGAAAACAGGAAAAAGGAAATTCATATGTTTTAATTTCCATTGAAGATACGGGAACAGGAATACCGAAAGAAAAAATCGAGACAATTTTTGATCCGTTTTATACAACAAAGCCGGCCGGACTCGGGCTTGGACTTTCAATTGTTTATAGAATTATTAATGAACATAACGGTGAAATTGTTGTGGAAAGTGTTGAAGGAAAGGGCACTACTTTCAGAATAACTTTGCCAGCAGGAGATTAAATATGGAAAATATCAGGATATTAATTATCGAAGATAATGAAGATTTAAGCTTTACAATAGAAAATGTTTTAAAAAAATCCAAATATAAAGTTAAAAGAGTTTCTACCGGAGAAGAAGGAATTTCCATAATTAAAAAGGAACTTATTGATCTGGTTCTTCTTGATATAAATTTGCCGAAAATGAACGGTATCAAAGTTCTCCGGAATATCAAAGAGATTAATCCTGACATCCTTGTAATAATGATGACAGCCATAACCGATGCAAAACCTGCTATTGACGCAATGAAAATCGGGGCATACGATTACTTAATGAAGCCTTTTGAACTGGATGAACTGAAAATAGTCGTTAAAAAAGCACTGGAAACTCACGAATTAAAAAGAGAAGTGGACAGACTTAAAAGACAGCATGAAATTGATCATCCCACAAATAAAATATTCGGAGACAGTCAATATCTCCAGAAAATAAGAGAGATAATAGCGATTATTGCATCCACACCAAGAACTTCAGTATTGATTCTCGGAGAAAGCGGAACAGGTAAGGAGTTGGTTGCTAATGCAATTCATTATTCCAGTGCAAGAAAAGACGGCCCGTTTATAAAGATAAACTGTAGCGCTATACCTGATAATTTGATAGAAAGTGAGCTTTTCGGACATGAAAAGGGGGCTTTTACAGATGCTAAAAATATGAAAAAAGGACTTTTTGAACTTGCTAACGGCGGCACTCTTTTTCTTGATGAACTTTCCAGCATGAAATTAAGTCTTCAACCCAAGATTCTCAGGGTGCTGGAGACCCAGAGTTTCAGAAGAATCGGGGGAGTAAACGATATAAATATTGATGTTCGTGTTATTGCAGCAACAAATCAGGATCTGGCCGAGCTTGTAAAAAACGGTGAATTCAGAGATGATCTGTACTACAGGTTAAAAGTTATGGAAATTACAATACCGCCTTTACGCGAAAGAAAGGAAGATATTGACATTTTAAAAAAAATATTTCTGGATCAATACAACAAAGAGTTTAATAAATCCATAAAAGGCTTTGCACCTGAAACTGATAATCTTATTTACAATTATTCATGGCCGGGCAATGTAAGAGAGCTGAAAAACGTTATTGAGCGCGCTGTAATTTTATGTAATGATGAAATGCTTCTTCCGGAGCACATGCCTCTTGAGTTAAAGGAATTAAATACGGATATTCCTGCAAGTCAAAGTCCGGGACTTGGAATGGTTTCCCTTGAGGATGCGGAAAAACATCACATTCTCAATGTTCTTGAACTTGTAAACGGAAATAAATCAAAAGCAGCAAGAGTTCTTAAGATTTCAAGGTCAACTTTAAGAGAAAAACTAAAAAACTACCAGGCTGAATAGTGCACTATTTTCGGCCACAGAATTAACTTTATCCGGCTTATGAGCTTTTTTCATGTTCAGGCCGGATCCTTCATATTAAACTACAATCATTCATAACTATCTGATATTATTGAAGTAATAATACGATTTTCTATTTGTGTATTATAAGCACGATTTTGATGAAACATGGTATAGTATTTGCCTTGATGTTCTTAAGGAACAATTGTGGAGATATTTCTGTTTATGTCAAAAAAACGTATTCTTGTTGTTGATGATGAAGAAGATCTCACATGGACGATTTCAAAACATCTGTACAGAAACGGAAACAGAGAGAAACGGGAGATCTTGTGTGCCAATTCAGGCAGAATTGCATTGAAAATCTTGAATGAAAAAAAAGTGGATCTTGTATTAACAGATCTGCGTATGCCCGAAATAAACGGATATGAACTTCTGGATTATCTTGCAAAATCATATCCTGAAACAAAGGTAATTGTGATGACTGCTTTCGGAACAACGGAATTGGAGAGTAAGTTAAGCAATATGTCTGTTTTAGGGTATATTGAAAAACCATTTGAGATAAATGAATTGAGGAACATGGTAGAGAATGTATTGATTTGATTTATAAAGAATTTCTCACTAAGAGTGAAAGGGAGTACTGTGGGTCCGGAAAACAGTGATAATATTTTAAATTATATTAAGCCATATGAAACTGTAATCAAAGTAATTGGCAGTGGTGGTGCAGGGAATAATGCAATTGCGAATCTCATGAAGGATAAAAAAAGAGATTATAAAACAATTGCAGTAAATACCGATGCCCAGAACCTTGTTCAGATACCTGCAGATCATAAAATTCTAATAGGGAAAAATGTAACTGCAGGATTGGGCGCTGGAGGTGATCCTCAGATCGGCGAAAGATCTGCAGAAGAATCAAAAGAAGAAAT
>QNDG01000126.1 GCA_003645915.1 Candidatus Zhuqueibacterota bacterium
ATTCCCATATGCTGTAATTAAAATATTCACAGAATCCGGATATTTAGTCTTTATCTTTCTAAAAAACTCAAGTCCATCAATCCCTGGTAACTTATAATCACATATTATAATCTCGTATTTACCTTGTTCCAACTCTTTCAATGCTTCTTCAGCTGTTTCAAATGTCTTTAAATAACAATGTTCATTTTCAAAGATAATACTCATTGAATTTCTTATCCATTCGTCATCATCAATAAGCATTGTCTTCATATTTCTAATTTTATCATAAATTGTCATTTTCTTAAATCTTCATTAATTCAATGTTCAACAAAATTGAAGAAAGCATATTCTGTGCCAGGCTCAACAGATACCCATAACATCTTATTAATACTAATGTTACATCACCATAAAATTAATAAACGGTTTTACGAATTTTAGAAAAATTTAGAAATTAATTTAGAAATTTTATAAAATTATCAAAAATAGTGCGGCCATTAAAAACTATTGCGGATCTTTTTTAATTTGTATCTATAAGTATGATGATTCATATTGAGAAGTCTTGCAGCAGCGCTCTCATTACCTTTTGCTATCTCAAGTGCTTCCTCAATGTAATGTTTTTCTATTGAATTCTGAATTTGGGATAAGTCTATTCCCTTGGATGTCATTGCTGGTAATTCAAACCTCTCATCCCTCTTATTATTTTCATATAAAACATCCTCCTGTATTCCCAAATCCTTAACAGATAACTCGGGACCTTTTCCAATTAAAACTGCTCTCTCTATCACATTCTTTAATTCACGAATATTACCTTCCCAATGATGAGCTGTTAATAAATTACAGGCTTCCTTGGAAATACCATTAAAATATTTGTTGAATTTTTTTGAATACCTTTCAAGAAAATAATTTGCCAATTGTATGATATCTGATGTTCGTTCGTTTAAAGACGGAACTTTAACTGTGACAACGCCTAACCTGTAATACAGATCTTTCCTGAAAGCACCTCTCTCTATCATCTCTTCAAGATTTCTGTTTGTAGCAGATACAACTCTGGTTTTAACCTTGAATAATTTTGTTCCGCCGACTCTGTAAAATTCACCTTCTTCAAGGAATCTTAAAAGTTTAGCCTGAGCAGTCAGGCTGAGATCCCCTATTTCATCTAAAAATAAAGTCCCATTAGAAGCTTCTTCAATCAGTCCCTTCTTACCAGTTGATACAGCGCCTGTAAAAGCACCTTTCTCATAACCGAACAATTCACTCTCAATTAATTCTGCTGGAATTGAGGCGCAATTCATTGAAACTAATGAGCCCCGAAAATTTGGACTCCTGTAGTGTATTGCCTTGGCAATTAATTCCTTACCTGTGCCTGTTTCTCCAAGAATTAATATTGGTGTATCAGGGCTTTTAGCAACTAATTTGATAAATTCAATTAAATCCTGTACAACATTACTTTTGCCAACAAAGAAAGGTAAATTTTCTTTTAGATACTGTTCCTGCAGAACATATATTTCCTTTCTGAGTTTTATTGATTGAAGGGAATTTTTTATCGTAAGCTCCAGTTTGTCCATATGAATAGGCTTTACAATATAATCATATGCACCTAATTTCATTGCAGAAACTACTGAATCTATGTCTTCGTACGCTGTAATCATTATAACTAATATTTCCGGATGCACTTCTTTTATCTTACGTAAAGCTTCTATACCATTCATTCCGGGAAGACCTATATCTAACAGAATCAAATCCGGTGGATCATTTTTCAATTCTTTAAAAATCGATTCTGCATTAGAAAACATTTTAACGTCATATTCTGTGCCTAAAACTGTAGCAATACCTTCACGTATAGTTTCTTCATCATCAACAATATATATACTATAATCAATCATTTCTCATCTCTCTTTTTAAATGGTATCTCAATTATAAACTCAGCACCGCCCCATTTACTTGTGGTTACATCCATAGTACCACCATGATCACTGATTATTCGGTGACATAAACTTAAACCTATTCCAGTATTACCATCTTTTGTAGAATAAAAGGGATCAAATATTTTTTCTTTAAGTTGAACAGGGACACCAGGGCCGGAATCTGCAACTCTTATAATAAAGCTATTTCCTGAAACAGATGAAGAAATCTCTATTTTTTTTTCACCCTTAACTTCTTTCATCGCTTCAGCAGAATTTGTTATCAAATTAAGTATAACCTGTTCAATCAAAATTGGATCCGCATAACATTCGGGTAATTTACTATTCAAGGATTCAAGAATATTTATTCCAACTTTTCTTAATGTAACATTAGAAAGATTTATTGCTTCCCTTATAGGCTCATTAACATTTATTTTTATTAATTTTGGTTCTGTTGGTTTTGAAAAATCCATAACTCTTCTAATAACTGATTCAATTTTATCTGAAGCTGATTTCATTTGCTCAATTATTTTATTAATCGTTTCAGAATTATGTTTATCATTTATAATTTTACTCAAAGCATTTATATAGATATTTATTCCTGATAGAGGATTCCTGATTTCATGCGCAATACCGGCAGTCACATGCCCCAATGATGCCATTTTATCTTTAATTCTTAATAAACTTTCCATATGTTTGGAACGGGTAACATCGATAATATTCAACAACAATGCATCTTTGCCTCTATATTCCACAGTGCTAATACGGCAATACACCCATTTGATTTCAATTTTTTCTTCTGTAGGATAAAAACGAAAATCAATATCAATACGTTTACTACCCCCTGATACCAGCCCTTTAAAATTCCTTCCAACTCTATCAACATCATCCGGATGAACATATTTCCAGGCCATCTTATTAAACATTTCAGGTAGCAATCTCGAGATTCTTTCCTGCTCAGAATTCATGTAAACAATTTGGCCACCTTGAATTATAACAATTCCTATCAAAGAATTTTCCACCAAATCTCTAAAACTCGTTTCTTGTTCATGCAGTACAGTCTGCATCTGGACATACTCTGCAGCTTTACCAAGCCTTTCGGCAATCGTATCAATTAATGCTCTTTCTTCTTTAAGAAAAGGCCCTTCATCTATTTTGGGTTTTTCTTCCAAATAGCCAACTTCCAAAAAACCAATCTGTTCTGCATTGGCATATATCTCTTTCGTCATTTTCCAGTGAGTATCCCGGTAATTTTGAGTCTTAAATATTTTGTCATTCAGTACAATCTTAGCGCATGTTATCTCCGGATACTGCCATGCACTTGGTATAAATTGTATTACACCTCCATAAATTTCATTAAGGGATATTCCCCTTTTTTCAATAAGACGAGATATTGCATAAAGGCATCTTAACTCTTTAATCCTTTCCCCTAGCTTATTTTTACTTTCAATTAATGCTTCCTCAAGTTTTTTACGTTTACCTTGATTTTCAATTTTATATACACTAAATGCTATATCTTTCGCAACATTATTCAGTACTTTATTAAGATCATCATCAATTTGTTGATTTTTACTGAATTTTAATATTAAATACCCAAATTGATATTTTTCATAAGATATTTTATAAGAAACTAAAGAGTTATCATGACTGTCATGTGATAAATTATCAATATCTGTGTTATCATCTATCTTACTTATACGCGCCCAAGTAATCATACTATCTTTCTCAAAAGTTTGGCAGACATCATTATACAATGCATCTCTATCAGTTTGATTAATTAAAATACGTTGAACATTATATATTGTGCCAAATATCCCATCTAATTTCAACTGAGTTTCTCCTCTCAGCTTTAGCTCTTTTCCAATAAACATCAGTAATTTAAAAATTTTTTAAATAAAATAAAATGGATTTTAATTTATAGCGTTGATATAAATTCAGACTTGGGAAAATTGGTTAAAAATAACCTCTTGCTTATATTTTACCAGAAAAAATAAATTTTTAAAATATTTTCTTGTTTTTCTGAAAATTAATATTCATTATAAGATATATGCTTACTTTTTTTATAATTGTCACTGGTGGGAACCAATGAAAAATATGATTTATATTTTCGGACTTTTAGTTTTATTCTCAAATCTTTCTGCCCAACACACCAACATCCGTATAAGCAGCCCGGAATACAACACTCCGGAAGAAGTAACAATCGCAGTAAATCCTGCAAATCCTTTAAACCTGGTTGCAGGTGCAAACATCAGGTTTTACTATTATTCTGAAGACGGAGGTTATACATGGAAAGAGGGATTTATGTCGTCAACATACAATGTTGCAGGAGACCCGTGCGTTATTTTTGATGCTCCTGGTAATGCATATTACGGCCATCTGTCAAACCCGGATAACGGTTCATGGCTTGACAGGATTGTTGTCCAGAAGTCAATCGACGGCGGTAAAACATGGAATACAGGTGTTGGCGTAGGACTGAATGGAGAAAAAGATCAGGATAAGGAATGGCTTATTGCTGATATGACAAACTCTCCGTATAAGAACAATATTTACATGGCATGGACACAGTTTGACCATTACGGCAGCTCCGATCCTTCAGACAGCACCAGAATTTTATTTTCCAGATCAACAGATCAGGGAGATACGTGGTCTGATCCCGTAATAATAAGCGATCACAGCGGTAACTGCGAAGACAGTGACGAAACAGTTGAGGGTGCTGTCCCTGCAGTAGGTCCTGACGGAGAAGTATATATTTCATGGTCAGGTCCTCTTGGTATTATGTTTGACAGATCTTTTGACGGGGGACAAACATTTGGTAAGGACATTTTTGTTACGGATCAGCACGGAGGATGGGATATTCCCTCGGACTCATGGGGCATTTACAGATGTAACGGAATGCCGGTTACTGTATGCGATATAAGCAATTCACCTTACAGAGGAACTATTTACATTCTCTGGTCTGATGACAGAAACGGAGATTACGATATTTTTGTCACAAAATCCACAGACAGAGGCTCCACATGGTCGGAACCTAAGAAAGTAAATGATGATAACAGTGGCAGAGTGCAGTTTTTCGGATGGATAACTGTTGATCCGGTCACAGGAGCTGTTTATGTAGTATTTTACGACAGAAGAGAAACAACAGGCAATGCAACAGATGTATATGTTGCAAAATCATATGATGGTTGTGAAACTTTTACAAATTTCAGAATAAGCGAATCATCATTTGTTCCCGATTCCCGCAAATTGTTCGGCGATTATATTAACATTACAGCATACAACGGATATGTTCATCCAATATGGATGAGGCTTGACAGCCTGGACCTGAGTGTTTGGACTGCAGTTATTTATGATACTTCAGCTGTGACTGGCATTAAGAAATCGTCCTCTTTGAAAAGCTTCAGACTTGAACAGAATTATCCCAACCCGTTTAACCCTGAAACTTATATCAGATATCAACTTGCAGAACATGCCAATATAAAAATCAGCATTTTCACCCTTCTGGGCAGAGAGATTAAAACCTTATTCACTGGTCAAAAAGAAGCAGGTTATCATACAATCCAATGGGACGGAACAGATAATTACGGCAAACCAGCAGCAAGCGGGCAGTACTTTTACAGACTTGTGGCAAAATCAGATAAAGACTACTTTGTTCAAGTGAAAAAGATGGTCTTGGTGCATTAAATATTTTATACTCAAAAGGATAAAGGATAAAACAAAAGACAAAGATATAGGTATAAAGGAATATGGGACAGGATTTTTGAAAGTTACGGTTAATTTGAGTCCCGATCCTCCTTCAGAAAAAAAATATGGTAATCAGAATCGGGACAGCGTACAAATAAAAACAGAGTATTATGATAGAACCTTTGAAAATTGCATTTAATTCAAGTCCCGATTTTCTTTAAGAAAAGACTATGATAATCAGAATCGGGACAGCGTACAAATAAAAACA
>QNDG01000127.1 GCA_003645915.1 Candidatus Zhuqueibacterota bacterium
ATATCACTGTCCATTGAGAAAAACCTTAAGCCTCCTGCAAGCCGCTCAATTGTTCTTGCAATAAATTCCGCCTCGCTCTTTTCAGTCTGATGAACAGACACCTGTATCTTGTCTGTCCGGTCAATTCCTGACAGATTATCATCCCCGCCTATAACAGAGGAAGAAGCTTTTAGCACAATATCAGGACACCTGTAACTTTTATTCAGGCGGATTATTCCTGCACCTGGAAAATCGTTTTTAAAATGATCAATAAATTTTACATCTGCTCCCCTGAATCCGTAAATTGCCTGATTGGGATCACCTATAACAAAAATATTTGAATCAGGGCCTGGGCCTGCAATTTTCAGTATTAAATCATACTGCATCCTGTTTATATCCTGAAACTCATCAATTAAAATCCACTTGTAATAATCCCTGACTCTGCTTAAGACCTGCTCATTCTCCGATAAAATTTTATTGGTCTTATAAATCAGGTCATCAAGATCAAGAAGATTCTCCTTGTTGAGATAATTTTCATATTTATCAAATATTTCCCGCACATCATTATCTGCACCATCTCCCATGCCCTGTTTGATATTTGAGAAAGAGTTCGCTAAGCTCCTGACCTTTGTTTTGGATTCTCCGGTAATCTCTGCAATTATGCTTTCTGTCTCATGTCTGTGAATAACAGAAAAATTGGTTTGTCTCGGGATATATTCTGCATACTCCTTTAAAACAGTATAACCCAATGCATGAAATGTAGCAACTGTTATTAAATCCGCCTGAGCATCCGGGATAAATGAACAAATCCGGCTCTTCATCTCAACAGCTGCCTTGTTAGTAAAAGTTACTGCAAGTATTGCAGAGGGATCAACCTGAAGATCTCTCACAAGATAGCCGATTCTTTGGGTCAGAACACGGGTCTTTCCTGTTCCGGGGCCTGCTATAACCATACACTGGCCTTTTCCCCAAGTTGCCGCTCTTTTCTGATTTATGTTTAGATCTTTTAACGGATCTTCACCTTTTATTTCAAATTTCTGTATATCTTTCTGCTGCTTTTCTCTATTCTCCTCTTGTTTGAGCCGGTTAAACTCCGCAAGATCAAACGGAATTGGTTCTCTTTTTTCCGGCCTCTCCCATACAGGTTTCTCACCTGCAAACAAAGACTCCTGATCTTTGGATTTTGCAGACAGAATTTCCTTTTCCCCAAACAGGGTTATTCTTCCGTATTCACCGTCAAATCCTTCCTGAATCAGAACTCTTTTTGAACGCATTCTGAAAACCGCTTCAGAAAGAAGAGCTCCGGCTTTTTCTTCAATCTCCTCCGGAGGGACTTCAAGCAATATCTTAAGCTCCGGCCCCAGTTTTTTAAGAAGATTAAAATACTCTCTTGCAATAAATTTTGAATTGCTTCCTTTTCCGTGAATCTCTGAAAGGACTTCCTTTAAAGGGATGATTGACGTATATGGCAGACGTTTGTCCCGTAATTCATGACTCTCTCTGTCTGCAAGTTGTGCTGCACGATTCAGTACTCCTTCTGTTACAGGTTTTCCGCATTCAGTGCAGATTCCGTTATGTTTTAAGGACTCAAGAGGGCTCCACCTGATACCGCACTTTCTGTGGCCGTCAAAGTGGTACTTTCCTTCCTGCGGAAAAAGATCTATTGTTCCTTTGAATGTTGTGCCGTCCCCTTTTTTAATTGCATCAACTATTCCGTTGTAAGATACATCAGTATCAAAAATATTGCTGTTTCTGCCGAGCCTCTCAGGGGAATGGGCATCGGAATTACTTAAAAGTGTGTAAGAATCAAGAGTGGAATTTATCCACAGCATGGGAGCATCTGCAGAAAGGCCTGTTTCCACGGCAAAGATGTATTGTGAAAGGTCTCCGTAACACTCCTGCACAGTATCAAATCCAGATTTACTTCCGAGAACGGAAAACCATGGAGTCCATATATGGGCAGGAATAAAAAGTATATCTTCCGAAACACTGAGAACAAGTTCGAGCAGGTCCCTGGAATCCAGTCCCAGAATCGGGCGGCCGTCTGAGGTTATGTTAAACTCGCGCTTTGCAAGTTCGGCCTGAATCCCCTCTGCAGTTTCAAAATCCGGAGCAAGAATCACATGATGCACTTTTCTGACCTTGCCGTTCTTTTTATAAATTGTGCTTATCTCAGCGCTTAAGATAAAAGAAACATCTCTGTCAAATTCAGCATCAGGCAGAAACGGCAGATCAAGTCTGATTTTGTCATTCAGTTTGTAAAGACCTGTACCTGTTGGTACAAGCTTCTCTTTAAGCTCCTTTGTCCATCCGGGATGAGTAAAATCTCCTGTTCCCACTACCTTGATGCCTTTTAAAGCTGCCCAGAAATCAAGATATTCCGGGACAAGCTGCTTGCTTGTGGCAATTGAAAAGTGGGAATGTATGTGAAGATCAGCGATAAATTTCATTTTTTAAACCGAGTCTGTAAAATATTGTTTGAATATAAAGATGTTAAGCATTAATATAAATCATACTGCAGAAAATGACAAGCCAATAAATGCCTGTGTGAAAAAATATTAAAAGCCTTATACTTTATATTGAAGCAAAGAATATCAGAGTTCAGGTACAAAAGCTTTTAATTAGCCGGATATAGTGATGTCGAAAAGGCAAGTCCTGAAACAGAATTTCTCTTACCAGTTGCGGCATAAATGTATTGTAAAAAATAAATTAAAAAAATAATACTGAAAACACATGAATATAACAATATTTTTTCTTGACTTTCCCCCTATTGTTTATTATCATATAATATATCTACAGCAAAATTATTCAAAAATTCATGTTTTGTAATTGGTAAATCTTTTTACGCAAACGTTGACGTTAATAATATGAAGGAGCCTAACTTATGAAAACTAAAATTATAATAAGTTTAATTATATTTACTATTCTAATTTCAGTTGTATGTACATGTCAATCATACAATAAAAATGTTGCTCCTGCATATGATGTTCTTTCCCGGATTGTGGGCCCTGAAAATATCACTAAGTTTGTACTCTCAATAGATGCAACCGCAAATAACAGCTATTCGGTAACTGTTGATAACAATAAAGTCTATGTATCAGCGTCAAATCCAGCAGGATTATGCAGAGGCTGCTATGATTATTTAACCCATGCATGTAATTCAATTGTTAGCTGGTCGGGTAACAATATAAACATACCTGAAAATCTTCCCCTGTACAGCACCAGGGTTCAATCACCATACAAATATCATTACTATTTTAACATTGTAACCCACGGTTACACAACACCATATTGGGACTGGGAAAGATGGGAGAAAGAAATTGACTGGATGGCTGTTCACGGAATAAACATGCCTCTTTTGCCAGGAGCGTATGAAGCCATTTTATACAGAGTATTTAAAAAACTGGGATTAAAGCCCTGTGAGATTGATAAATATTTTACAGGTCCTGCTCATTTTCCATGGAACAAAATGGGGAATATTACAGGTTGGGACGGCCCGGTGCCATCATCATACTATAAAAAACAGATAAAGCTTAACCATCAGATTTTAAAAAGAGTAAAAGAATTGGGAATGCATCCCATAGTTCAGGCTTTTGCCGGTTTTGTACCTTCAGACATTCAAAGATTATATCCCAATGAAAAAATCAGGCCTCTTTCGTGGGGCGGTTTCAGCAAAGAATTTCAGGCTTACATACTCGAACCTGGCAGTGAGCTTTTTCTGAAAATCGGGCAAATGTACATTGAAGAATATGAAAAGGAATTCGGCAAACAGGAGTTTTATCTTGCAGATAGTTTCAACGAAATGGATGTGCCCCTTTCCCCGGATCCCCAAAAAGCTCTGGATGAACTTTCCAATTATGGAGAATCGGTTTACAGGTCAATTAAAAAGGGTAATCCCGATGCTATATGGGTAATGCAGGGATGGACCTTTCCATATCAAAAAAAGGATGGAAAGCTGTTCTGGACTCCTGAACGTTTGCATGCTCTTATTTCAAAAGTGCCTGACGATAAGCTGTTGATATTGGATTTAGCCAATGAATACAACAGACTGTGGTGGAAAAGTGAACCGTCATGGAAAATGTACTCCGGTTTCTTTGGAAAACAGTGGATATATTCTTTTATTCCCAATATGGGCGGTAAGACAGCATTTAACGGCCGCCTGGATCTTTATGCAACAATGCCCTTTGAGGCATTGAATTATAGCAAAAAAGGAAATCTAATTGGATTTGGGTTCGCTCCCGAAGGAATTGAAAACAATGAAATTATTTATGAATTGCTCTCAGATGTGGGCTGGTCGAACAAGCCTATAAACCTTGATGAGTGGATCGGCAGATACTGTAAAAATCGTTACGGTGTATACACGGAAAACATGAAGAAAGCTTTTGAATATTTTAACAAGTCATGCTTCGGAAGTTTTACAGATCATCCGCGGAATGCTTATCAATTCAGGCCGAATACACACAGAAAAGGCACAGTAAATAAATCCGAAGATTTTGGAAAAGGAGTGCAATTGTTCCTTGCAAGTTACGATGACTGCAGGGGAAGTGAATTATATAAAGTCGATGCTATTGAGTATACTTGCCAATATCTTGGTTTAAAAGCGGATGAATTATTGATCCGGTTTCAGGAAACTGGTGAAAAAAATGCGGCCCTTTTAAATAAAGCTCTGAAAATAATGATTGAAATTGACCGGCTTCTCGAATCACATCCCAATTGGAAATTGAAAAACTGGACTGCTTTTTCCAGAAAATGGGGCGATACTGAAAAAGATAAAAAATATTATGAAGCTAATGCCAGGCGGCTGATTACAACATGGGGCGGGGAGATAAATGACTATGCTGCCAAAACATGGAGTGGTTTGATAAGAGACTATTATATTCCTCGCTGGAAAAAATATTATGAAGCCAAGCGAAATAATTCTGAATTTGATATGCTTAAATGGGAAGAAGAGTGGATTAATTCTTCAAAAATATCAGAAATAGAGCCGTATATAAATCCTGTAAAAACAGCAATTCAATTATTTAATCAATATTTTAAATAATGATATAATGGTGATTGATGTAATAGTTAGATAAAATTATTAGCTAACATAAAAAAATTCAATAACCGAATAAATAGGCTCAGCTTTAAAAACCTGTGCCATTTATTATAAGACAATTTTATACGCAATATTTAGAGACAGCGAAAACACTGCCTCTTTAAAACAAAGGGGCTACTATGCCATAATTTAACAAAACCAGTTTTAATTGCCTGCATCTGCAAATCCTCTTTCTACCCGGGTTAATGAAACATTATGAGAAATTAAACGTAAATTTCAAACAGAACACAAATACTTTTTCTGTTGCAATAAACCCAAACAGATGACAAATCACTTTGATTTTACATGTAATATACTTAATATTTAATTTTGAGCTAACATGAAAATTACAGAGGGATTATGAACTATTCAGTTAAATCCAAAAACATGAAAAAAGATTACGGTAAAGGACATACCCATATAGAAGCTCTCAGGGGAGTTTCTTTTAATATAAAAAGTGGAGAATTTATATCCTTCGTCGGGCCTTCAGGTTCAGGCAAATCCACTCTGCTGAACATGATAGGCGGAATGGATACTCCCACATCAGGCTCTCTTTTTGTGGGTGGAAAAGACCTTACAAAAGCCTCAAGAGCAGAACTTGTTCAGCACAGGAGGCATACTGTAGGCATGATTTTTCAATCATTTAACCTGATACCTGATCTGTCTGCCGTAGGCAATGTTGAATTTGCAATGATCTTCGGAGGAGTACCTGCCAAAAAGAGGCATGCTCTTGCCTCTGATCTTCTTGAAAAGGTCG
>QNDG01000128.1 GCA_003645915.1 Candidatus Zhuqueibacterota bacterium
AGTTAATGCGGGATATGAATGCGGAATAACTCTGGAAGGTTTCAGTGATTTTAAAGAAGGCGATACACTTGAGGTCTATATCATAGTAGAGAAAGCACAGCAACTGTAGAGATATGTTAATCGGTTCATTACAAATGGAACTGCATTTGCACTCTTCTCAGTCATTAAAGGAAAAGAGGTTTGTAGTAAAAAGCTTAATATCTAAAATCAGAAACAAATTTAATGTTTCTGTTGCTGAGGTTGATTTTCTGGATAAATGGCAGAGAACATGCATTGGTGTTGCAATAGTATCTAACAGCAAGAGATTAATAGATTCCGTATTTAACGAAGTGATCGGAATCATTGAGAAAGACATGCGTGTGCAGTTGATTGATAAAATAATTGAGGTTTTATAAAAAGCGTGCCAAGTCAAAGACAAAAAAAAGTATCCGGATTAATCCAATTTGAAATAAGTGATATTATCCGGACAAGAATGCGGGACCCGAGATTGGGATTTGTCACTGTAACAGAAGTGGTGGTATCAGCAGATCTCAGAAATGCCCGTGTGTATGTAAGTATTCTTGGTAATAAAGCTGAAAAAGATAAGTCAATGGATATACTCCACGGCGCTGCAGCGTTTATTCAGACAGAACTGAGTTCAAGAGTTAAGCTTAGATATATACCGGTTTTAAAATTTTACCTTGATACAAGTCTTGAATATATGGATAAGATGAATCACATATTTACGGAACTTCACGAAAACGAAAACAGTAACACAAATTTGGAATGAAGAGAGTTGTATTATAATAACAAAATAAATAAAGAAGAAAATAAAAAGCTGTATAAAATAGCGGAAATTATTAAAGAAAAGGATAATTTTCTGATTACCGCTCATGTCAATTCCGATGGTGACTCTATTTCGTCAATTCTTCTTTTAAATGATATTGTAAAGCAGTTTGGTAAAAAAGCTGTTATTTGTATTGATGATAATGTGCCTGAAAAATTTGACTTTTTGCCGGGGACTGATAATATTGTTCCCTTTGATGAGTTGAAACCCTTTACTCCGGATGTTACAGTTGTACTGGATGCTTCAAATCTTCATCGAACAGGCAGAGTGCAGTCAATTATTTCCAGGTCGGAAACAGTATTAAGCATTGACCACCATGGAAGCAATGACGGATTCGGAACAGTTAATTTTGTGGATTCAAACGCAAGCAGTACTGTTGAAATTGTTTACAGACTGATCAATATCCTGGGAATAGATATTACAAAAGAGATGGCTCTTTATGTGTATAACGGAATTGTGTGTGATACAGGAAGTTTTAGTTTTCCAAATACAACAGAAGCATCTCTTGCAATTTGTGCGGACATGGTACATTTTGGTGTAGAGCCCGGATTTGTAGCAAAAAATCTTTATCAGAGATCTTCACCTGACACTTTGAGAGCTCTGGCAGCTTCTCTTTCCACTCTGGAATTTCATTTTAACGGGAAGGTCGGCTGTATGCATTTGGCAAACGGATTCGTATCAAAAGGGAATAATGTTGATACGGAAGGTTTTGTTGATTATCTTTTATCGGTTGAAGGCACTGAAGTGGAGTTTTTCATGATAGAGGAGAATCCCGGATATTTCAGAGTGAGTTTAAGATCAAAAGAGTATGTTGATGTTAATAAAGTTGCAGGTGCTCTTGGAGGCGGAGGTCATCCCAGAGCAGCAGGATGCAGAATCTCCGGAAACGTTGATGATGTAAAAGAAAAAATTTTGAATATTTTAAAATCGTATGTTTGAGAATATAAGTAAGCTTGATTTAAGTTCTTTGGATTTTAATGAAGGAGTGATATTAAATATCAATAAACCTTCAGGTTTGACGTCCTTTGGCGTTGTCAGAAAAATCCGGGGCTGGACCAGATGTAAAAAAGTGGGACATGCAGGAACCCTTGATCCTGGTGCAACAGGTGTTCTTCTTGTTGTTACAGGAAAGGCAACCAAAAAGGTTAATCAGCTTATGGGCCTGGAAAAAGAGTACAAGGGCACCATATTTCTGGGTATAACAACAGATACTGACGATGCAGAAGGCAGAATTATTGAAGATAAAGAGGTACATCCTTTTTCCGAAGATAAGATTAATGAGGTACTGAAAGATTTTACAGGAGAAATAGAACAGATTCCTCCTATGTATTCTGCCCTTAAAATTAATGGACAGCCTCTTTACAAACTTGCCAGAAAAGGTAAAGTAGTAGAGAGAAAACCAAGAAGGGTTATAATACATTCTATTTCAGTTGACAGTATTGATCTGCCCTTTATTAATGTGACAGTACGGTGCTCCAAAGGAACTTATATCAGAGCCCTTGCAAGGGATATTGGCGAGAAACTAGGTGTTGGAGGTCATTTAAAATCTTTGATCAGAACCAGAATAGGCGGTTACAAAATAGAGGACGCCTTATATCTGGATGATATAAGGGAAGAATTAGCAGTAAAAAAATGAATGTTTACAAGAGTATTGATGATATTCCGTATGCAAAAGAAAGCTGTATCACTATAGGCTCGTTCGACGGAATTCATCTTGGACATAAAAAGATCATTGACAAAGTCGTAAAACTGGCAGAAAAATCCGGTTCAAGAAGCGTTGTGGTTACATTTGACCCTATCCCAAAACGTCTGATAAGAGGCAAAAACGGTCCGCTTTTATTAACTACAATTAAAGAGAAGCTTTTCTTACTGGACAAAATGGGCGTTGATTCGGTTCTGGTGATCCCTTTTGATAAAAGAACCGCGCAAATGCCTGCAGAAGATTTTATTAAAGAAGTCATAGTATCTAAAATCGGTGTTATGTGCCTTGTTACAGGTCATAACCACACATTCGGCAGAGAGGGCAGTGGTAATTCCGATCTGTTAAATCAATTAAGCAGGCAGCTTGGATTTGATGTTTATATAGTTGATCCTGAGGATTACAGGGGTGATCATATAAGCAGCACAAGAATAAGGAATCTTTTAAGTTCGGGAGATGTACATACTGCTGAAAAATTGCTGGGGCATTTGTATTTTGCAACAGGAGAAGTGACAGAAGGCAAAAAATTCGGAAGAACTCTGGGGTTCCCCACTGCAAATGTCCTGTCCGGAGCCAAAGAAAAACTGCTGCCGCAGAACGGTGTGTATGCGGTATATACGGAAACAGCAGCAGGCGCTTTTAACGGAATGGCATATATTGGCATGAACCCTACATTCAACGGCTATGAAAAGAGGCTGGAAGTACATCTTTTTGATTTTAATGAAGATATATACAAAACAGAAGTAACGGTGCATTTTATTAAAAAATTCCGCAATGAAAAAAAATTTGATTCAGCGGAAGATTTAAAGAAACAGATTGAACGAGACAAAAAAGAAACATTAGCATTTTTATCGAAGATTAGTAGGAGGTATTAATGGGTCTGAGTAAAGAGAAAAAGAGTGAGATTATCAAAAAGTTCGGTGATAATGAACACGATACAGGAAAAGCCGAAGTACAGATTGCTCTTTTAACCGAACGCATTGTTCATTTGACAGAGCATTTTAAAGTTCATAAAAAGGATAATCACTCAAGACGCGGACTTTTAAAGCTTGTAGGACAGAGAAGAAGACTTCTCGATTATATTAAGGCACGGGATGTTGAAAGATACAGAACCGTTATCAGAGAACTGGGATTAAGACGCTGATTGATTCGGCCAATTGATTTGATCAACAGTTTAAGTGTAAGTTTAAAGCTGCAGGTGTATAATTACTTCTGCAGACGTTAGGAGAAAAGAATGATAGTAAGAAAAAGTATTGAACTGGGAGGAAGGGAGATTTCCTTTGAAACCGGCCGTATGGCTAAACAAGCAGACGGCGCTGTTGTAATTCAGTACGGGGGTACGGTAATACTGGCTACTGCAGTGGCGTCAAAAAACAAAGCTGAGTATCGCGGATTTTTCCCCCTTTCAGTTGAATATAGAGAAAAAGCATATGCTGCAGGTAAAATACCCGGCGGTTTTTTCAAAAGAGAAGGCAGACCTCATGAAAAAGAGATCCTGAGTGCACGGTTAATTGACCGTCCCATAAGACCTCTTTTCCCGGAGAATTTTTATAATGAAGTACAGGTAGTTATTTCAGTACTTTCATCTGACAAGCAGAATGATGCAGATGTACTGGGAATAATAGGGGCCTCTGCTGCTCTGAGCATATCCGATATTCCGTTTGAAGGACCTGTCGCAGGGGTCAGAATCGGGAGAATTGACGGGGAATTTGTCATTAATCCCACATTTGAGGAACTGGAAAACAGCGACATGGATGTTGTTATGGCTGCTTCTGAAGAATCCATTTTAATGGTTGAGGGAGAAGCTGTAGAGATCTCGGAGAAGGAAATGCTTGATGCTCTTGAGTTCGGTCATAATGCTGTAAAAGGCGTAATTGAACTGCAGAAAGAATTGATTAAAGAGGCAGGAAAAGCAAAAATTGAAACAGAGCCTCCGCAGATTGATGAAGAGCTTGTTGAGAAAATCAGAAAATTGTCCGAATCCGATTTGAAGAAAGCATTAACAATTAAGCCAAAGCTGGAGCGATACGCTAAACTCAGGGAAATCGGAAACAGCGTAAAGGAATCTCTTGCAGAAGAATACCCGGATATGGAAATGTTTATCTCGGAAGTGCTCCATGACCTTCAGAAAGAAATTGTAAGGGATATGATTGTAAATAAAAAAGTAAGAATTGACGGCAGGAAATTTGATGATATACGGCCCATAACATGTGAAGTGTCTGTTCTTCCGAGAACACATGGATCTGCGCTCTTTACAAGAGGGGAGACCCAGAGCCTTACAGTTACAACTCTCGGCACCAAGGCAGACGAGCAGAAAATCGAACGCCTTGAAGGGGCGTCCTGGAAAAGCTATACTTTGCATTATAATTTCCCTTCATTCAGCGTAGGTGAAGTGAAACCTTTCAGAGGACCTTCAAGAAGAGAAATAGGCCACGGGAATCTTGCAGAAAGAGCCTTAAAACCAGTAATACCCACAGAAGATGTTTTCCCTTATACAATCAGGGTAGTATCAGACATCCTTGAGTCTAACGGTTCTTCTTCAATGGCAACGGTTTGTGCAGGCTCACTCTCTTTAATGGATGCAGGTGTGCCCATTAAAGAACCTGTTGCAGGTATTGCAATGGGATTGATAAAAGAGGAAGATTCCACGGTTGTACTTACGGATATCCTCGGAGATGAGGATCATATCGGTGACATGGATTTTAAAGTAGCTGGTACTAAAAACGGGATAAATGCTTTTCAGATGGATATAAAAGTATCCGGCATTTCCAAAGATATTATGGAAACTGCTCTTGAAAGAGCTAAAACAGCAAGGTTAAAAATACTTGATATTATGAATCAAACTCTTAGTAAGGGAAGAGAGAATACATCTCCCTATGCACCGAGAATAATGAGTATGCATATAGATGTTGATGATATTGGCGCTGTTATAGGACCTGGCGGTAAGATGATTAAATCAATAGTTGAAAAATCAGGAGCAGAGCTTAATATTGATGATGATGGAAACGTACAGATTGTTTCTGAAGATGAAGAAGCATGCAAAATAGCTATGGACATGGTAAAGGGTATAGTACAGAAACCCGAAAGAGGAATGATCTATACGGGAAAAGTAAAAAAGATTACAAATTTCGGCGCTTTTGTTGAGATACTGCCTGGTAAAGAAGGTCTGCTTCATATTTCGGAGATAAGCGAAAATCGTAT
>QNDG01000129.1 GCA_003645915.1 Candidatus Zhuqueibacterota bacterium
GAAGGCTTGAACATCTTAATAAGCGCGAGGCAGAATTAAAAAGTGTTGAACAGAGTATTAAAGACAGGTCAGTCAATCTTGCCAGAAAACAGGAAGAGCTGGATAAAATTATTGAAAAGCAGAACATGCGTTTAGAAAAAATTTCCGGTATGTCAAATGAAGAGGCTTTAAAGGAGTTAAAGGAAAATCTTCTTTCAAAGGCTAAGCAGGAAGCTGCTCAACAGGTTAAGGAAATTAAAGATCAGGCAAGGCTTACGGCCAATAAAGAAGCAAAGGAAGTAATTATTTCTGCAATACAGCGCACTGCTGCAGATCATTCTGTTGAAACAACAGTAAGTGTTGTTCATCTTCCGAACGACGAAATGAAAGGAAGAATCATCGGCAGGGAAGGAAGAAACATACGCTCGTTTGAGACTGCAACAGGAATAGATGTTATTGTTGATGATACACCTGAAGCTGTGATTCTTTCAGGATTTGATCCATACAGAAGGGAAATTGCAAAAAGAGCTTTGGAAAAGCTTATTGCAGACGGAAGAATACACCCCGGAAGAATAGAGGAAGTTGTTGAAAAAGCAAAATCAGAACTGGAAGAGCACCTTGTAGAACTTGGAGAGCAAGCCATGCTGCAAACAGGTGTTCACGGTCTTCATCCTGAACTTGTCAGACTTCTTGGAAAACTTAACTACAGAACAAGTTACGGTCAAAATGTGCTTCAGCATAACATTGAAGTTGCGCATCTTGCCGGTTTAATGGCTGTTGAACTTGGCCTTGATGCTGTTGTCGCAAAAAGAGCAGGTCTCTTACATGATATAGGAAAAGCAATAGATCTTGATGTTGAAGGAACACATTTCGAGCTTGGAGCTGATCTGGCAAAAAAATACGGTGAAGGACTGATTGTACAGAATGACATAGCATCTCATCACGGCGAAGTTGATATGATTTCTCCCATTTCTGCGCTTGTACAGGCAGCTGATGCAATTTCCGGCTCAAGGCCAGGTGCAAGACGGGAAACACTTGAAGGATATATAAAAAGGCTGGAAAAATTGGAAGGAATTGCAGAGTCCTTTCAGGGAGTTCAGAAAACATATGCGATACAGGCAGGAAGAGAGATCCGCGTTCTTGTGCAGCCCGATAAAATGACTGATGCACTTGCGGATCAACTGGCATCTGATATTGCAGAAAAAATACAATCGGAAATGGAATATCCGGGACAAATCAAAGTTACGGTAATACGTGAGTACCGTGCTGTTGATTATGCCAAATAGAAAGAAGATAATTTGAACTATTCAAAATTAAATATTCTCTTTATTGCTGATGTTGTTGGTTCAGAGGGATTTGATGCTGTGGCCTCAACTATTAATAAAGTGAAGGAGAAGTACGATATTCACTTTACAGTTTTAAACGGTGAGAATTCAGCGTCCGGAAAAGGTCTTTTAAAAAAGAATGCAGAATCATTTTTTTCCCTTGGAATTGATGTTATTACAAGCGGGAACCATATATGGAATAAAAAGGAAATTTACAGTTTTCTTGATTCCAACAAGGACGTGTTACGGCCTGCAAATTATCCTGAAATGTGCCCGGGCACAGGAATAAGGATTAAGGAGACTGCGAACGGAATCCCTGTTGCAGTACTGAATCTTCAGGGAAGAAGTTTTATGTATCCGATTGACTGTCCGTTTCAAACTGCTGATATGCACATTGAAAATCTCAAAAAAAGCGGTATCAAAGTAATTTTTATAGATTTTCATGCTGAGGCAACAGCTGAAAAAGTGGCTTTAGGGTGGTATGTTGACGGAAAAGTTAGCGCTGTTGTTGGTACTCACACTCATGTTCAAACAGCGGATAACAGAATTTTACCCAATGGTACAGCTTACATAACAGATGCCGGAATGACAGGCTCGTTAAATTCTGTAATTGGCATGGATATTGATACTGCAATTAAGAGGTTCCTTACCCAAATGCCTGTTTATTACAAAACTGCAAAAGGAAATCCTGTTTTTTGCGGTGTTGTTGTAAGTATAAATGCGTTGACTGGCAGAGCATTGTCAATAAAAAGAATCTGGATAGATATTGATAAACATTCTATTAGCTAAGTCTGAAGAGGATTTAATTTATGACTTTAATACTTGATGGAAAATTGGTTTCAAAACAGATAAGAGAAGAAGTGGCAGAAGATGTGCAACTGTTGATTAAACAAGGGGTTACGCCTAAACTTACGGTTGTTCTGGTAGGTGATGATGCTGCATCGCAAATTTATGTTAAAAGCAAGGAAAGAGCCTGTGCAAAAGCAGGTATTATTTCTGAAACCATTAAGTATCCTTCAGATGTGCTAAAACAGAATGTTATTGATAAAATAAAAGAACTGAACAATGATAATTCTGTACACGGTATTCTTGTACAGCTTCCTCTGCCTGAGGGATTTAATGAATCTGAAATTATTGAACTTATTGCACCTGAGAAAGATGTGGACGGTTTTCATCCAATTAATTCCGGAAGACTTACCTCAGGTATAAATGATGACTATTTTGTTCCTGCCACACCAGCGGGTATTATTGAAATTTTAAAGCGGTATAAAATTGAGATTCCAGGGAAACACGTTGTAATTGTAGGGAGAAGTTCTATTGTGGGTAAACCTGCAGGAATGCTTTTTTTAAGACACGGGAATGAGGGGGATGCTACTGTTACTTTTTGTCATTCCAAAACAAAAAATCTTCCCGATATTACAAAAACAGCTGATATCCTGGTTGCAGCAACTGGAAAGCCTAAACTGATTACCGCAGACATGGTGAAACCGGGAGTTGTTGTAATAGATGTGGGTATTAACAGAATACCAAGTAAATATAGTGAAAAAGGGTATAAAATTGTAGGAGATGTTGATTTTGATGAAGTCTCAAAACTTGCTTCTGCAATTACTCCTGTTCCCGGAGGAATCGGGCCAATGACTATTGCAATGCTATTAAAAAATACATTACGTGCTGTCACTGTTTTTGGAAAAAAGGAGTAAATAAGTGAAATTATCAAGGGCTTACATTCCAACTCAGAAGGAAACACCATCAGATGCTGTTATTCCAAGCCATAGATTAATGATTCGCGGCGGTTTTATAAAACCCCTTGCAGCAGGAATTTATACAATTCTCCCTATAGGCTGGAAAGTTGTTAAAAAAGTTATTGAAATTATCAGGCAGGAAATGGATAAAATCGGTGCTCAGGAACTTCATATGCCTGCAATAAACCCGATTGAAATATGGGATGAAAGCGGAAGAAATAAAAGTTTTGGCGATGAGATGTTCAGGCTGAAAGATCGCAAGGGTAGGGGGCTTGTTCTTGCGCCTACTCATGAAGAGATAATTTGTGATCTGGCCAGAAAATACATTAAAAGTTATAAAGATATGCCCCAGATGTGGTATCAGATCCAGACTAAATTCAGAGATGAACCCAGACCGCGTTCCGGGGTCATGAGAACAAGACAGTTTACAATGAAAGATTCTTATTCTCTTGACTGTGATCCTGAAGGTATGAGAAAATCGTATGAGCTTCATGCAGAAGCTTACAGAAATATATTTAAACGATGCGGGATTAAGTTTCACGTTGTAGGAGCATCTTCAGGGTTGATGGGCGGAAGCGCTTCTCAGGAATTTATGATGGAAACTGAAAATGGTGAAGATGTACTCGTACTGTGTGATAACTGCGGATATTCTTCAAATATGGAAGTAGCTGCATCAAAATTTCAGGAAAAAACAAATTCAGGGAAATATAACTCTTTAACTGAAATTCATACTCCTGGGAAACGCACTATTCAGGAAGTCAGTGAGTTCTTAAGTATAAACCCATGGGAATTAATAAAATCAATTTTATATATTTCCGAAAAGAACGAACCTTTTATTGCTTTGGTAAGGGGTGATCATGATGTCAACGAGGAAAAACTTGCTAAAATAGTTGGTGCCGAGATAAGACCTGCTCATCCTGATGAAGTAAAGGAGGTCTGCGGAGCGGAAACAGGTTTTGTAGGACCGGTAAAAACTGCAAAAAAGGTCAGAATTATTGCTGATAACGCATTGGAAAATGGTAAAAACTTTATTGCAGGCGCCAATGAAAATGATTACCATTTGGGCGGTATTGATGTATCACGAGACATTGGGTTTGCATCTTTCGGAGATATAAGAAATGTTGTGTCTGGTGATTTATGCATAAATTGCGGCTCAAAGCTAAGAGTTACTCATGCAGTGGAACTCGGGCATATTTTTCAGCTTGGCACAAAATACGCAAAAACAATGAAAGCATTTTTTCTTGATTCATCAGGAAAAGAAAATCCTGTTTATATGGGAAGTTATGGCATAGGCGTAGAACGCCTTGTTGCGTCAATTATAGAGCAAAATCATGATGACAAAGGAATTGTTTGGGAGCCTTTTCTCACACCTTATCACGTTCATGTAATGCCGATTAATATGAGTGTCAATGAAATAGCAAATATGGCTGAAAAAATATATAATATGTTCATAGAAAATTCTATTGAGACAATTATGGACGACAGAGAAGTTTCACCTGGTTTTAAGTTTAAAGATGCAGATCTGCTTGGTATGCCGATTCAAATAGTAATAGGTAAAAAGTGGCTTAACGATGGTAAGATTGAACTTAAAATACGCAAGACAGGGGAGACATTTGAAGTAAAAGAAGAGGAACTGCTTTTAAAAGTGAATTCGATTCTGTTTAATAAGGCATAAACCATATTTTGAGGTAAAAAAATGGAGCCGCGTAAAAAATCTAAAATTGTAACTGTAAGTATTAATATTTCGGATATTAAAAAAAACAGTTCTTTTTTCCGGCTGCCAGAGAATTTAAAAGAACCCAAAGAGATCCGCGATCACATGCTTTCTGTTTTTAAGCCTTCTTCCGGAATAATGGAAGGATTTGTTGACGGCAGACAGGTTGTCATTCAGTGGTATCCTGATGAAGTAAATGAACAAGCAGATAAGTTAAGCAGAATAGCTTCACGACTTGTTAAGGAAAAAGATTTTAAGCAAGCTGCTGAAATTCTTGAAAAAGCTCTATCAATAAACAAAAACGATGTTGAATATCTTTACAAGCTCGGATTAATTTATTTTGAAAGAAAATTGTACGACCAGACTATTCTACACCTTAAAACGGCCTTACAGGTATGTCCTATACACTTTCGGGCTAATCTCTTACTTGGTATTGCACTTTTAAAGTTGAGACGTTTTGACGCAGCAGAGAAACAATTTATTGTAAGCAATATTTTTAACAAATCAAGCGTGCTGCCTTATTTAAATCTGGGTACAATTTATTCTATAAAAAAAGATTACTCTAAAGCCATTAAAATGTTTAACGATTGTATTACTTTATCTCCCAATGAAAGCAGAGCATACCTTGGACTTGCAAGAATTTATACTATTCTGAAAGATTCCGAATCTGCGAATAACAATTTCAGAAAAGTCATTGAGCTGTCTCCAGGCTCTAAAATAGCAGAACTTGCAAAAAGGTCCATTAAATCATCTTTTAACTCTTCAGAAGAGACGAATTTAACAAACACTGCACAAAAAATTTCTGTTAAAAAAGAAGAAGAGAGAATTTCTGCAGGAGTACATCAGTTTTTATCACACAACTATTCAGGGTCTCTTGATCAGTTTAAATCATATCTAAATAAGCATCCTCTTGATCATTTTGTTTGGTATCTTCTTGGAGAAACACAGTTAAGAACC
>QNDG01000130.1 GCA_003645915.1 Candidatus Zhuqueibacterota bacterium
CTGTAATTTTTGATGTACTTTGTCCGTCTGCAGGTATAATATTGGGCTGTGCCTGAATTTCTTTTTGTACTGCATAAAATGTCACCTGTTTTTCAAGGGTCTGGTTATCAACATTAATTGTAACAACAGCAACCTGATCATCCTCCGTACTCACAACTGGTTGAATTTCCGCTGTTGCAAGACCCGAAGAATTTGTATATGCTACAGAGTCAATTGTGCTTATTGACGTGGAAAATCTGACCTTTATTCCTGAAACATTTGTTCCGGACCCGTCTTTTACCTGTACAGTTATTGTACACTTATCAACACCATTTGCCAATGGATTTTCAGGGCTTGCAGTAATTCCCACAGAATAGGAAGAAGCAGTAAAATTAACGAGAACCGTATCGAGAAGGGTCTGCCCGTATCTTCCTACAATCTGCGCAGTACCTATAGTTTTTTCACTTACCAAGTTTACTTCTGCAACTCCGCTGCTGTTTGTTACAGCAGATGCCGGAATACTCCCAAGAGTAGTCCCGAATTTTACTTCACCTTCGGGGATACCAATATTTGTCGAAGTTTCTTTAAGCCTTGCTTTAATAACAGCTTTACTTTTACCGTCTGCCAGTATTGAGCTCAAAGAGCTCTCTATTTTAAATGTCACGCCCTTTAATTTAAGTATTGTGGATGATGCCAAAGTGTCCCACTGTGCAGAGATTACAGCCGTCGTGTCAGCAGCTCTTGCCGTACTTGTAAATAAAGCTTCTATTACACCCTGCTCATCTGTTGTACCACTGTACGAAACAGTGCCGACTGAAGATGTAATTGTTACATCCTGATTTACAACTGGTTTTGCAGAATCACCAAGTACAAGAACACGGATAACTGTTGTGTCAATACCATTTGCAAGAACACTTTCTCTTGCAGTGGTTACATTTATCTGTGCTTCAAGACGGGAAATAATGTTTACTTCTGTGGTTGCCAGAGATTTCTGATAAGATGCGGTTATTTTCGCGGTCCCTGTTTCCGCGCCGGCAATTAAGCTTACTTCTGCCCATCCGCTGGTATCAGTAACCGCACTTGATGAGGAAAGAGTTCCAAGGCTGGTTGAAAAACTAACACTTTTACCTGAAAGAGGATTACCACTATCATCCAGCAGGCGTACACGTATAGTACTGCTTGCGGAACCTACTACAATACTGGACGGAAATGCCTGTAAATCTGTCAGCACAGCAACACCTTCGCCAATTGAACTTGTAGGATCTATAGGCGATTTTGGCGAACATGAAAAGATAAACGCTGCAATAACGCCAAAAACCAGTGCTGTAACAGTAGCAGCGGCATTACGGTTCAGTTTTAACATGAGACTCCCTCCATGATGAGCCTCCCGATACGGATCAGGCTCTTTTATCTATGTTTTTTTTATCACTAATATCATTATTTTTCCTCTCTTTTGTTAATACAATTACCCCTTGTAAAATAATTGTAACTGCTTTTGAAGTTTTTTCCTCTACCTTTATAGTTACCTCTGTTGTTCTTAAAATAAAGGGCAGATCAGGTACATTGTCGAGAAATTTTGCAAAACTTAAAAACCTGCCCTGCATTTCCAGTCTTATGGGTAATTCCACAACAGCGCTTGCATTATCCTTGAAAATTGCAAGACTTGGATAATTGGGAGTTATGGAAACAAGTGATATATTATAGTTGCCCAGAATTTTCTCAATTCCTCTGCCAAAATCAAGTAAATTTTCTTCGGGAATAAATTTTCTTTCCCCTCGTTCAATTCTCTTTTCAAGACTGTCAACAAGAACTCTTACAGCCTCTAACTCTTTATCGGAAATTTTTGCTCTTTCTCTCTGTAAAAGAACATCAATTTTATTTTTCAACTCCGAGCCCTGTTTTTTCAGAGGAGAAAAAACAGCCATAAACCATAAAAAAACAACAAAGACTGTCAAAGCAGGAATAATTATTAATTTCTTATCCACAAAATTCTCCACTCTATTGCTTTAAATAAGCACTTAACGAAAAAGCATAACTGTTTTCTTCTTCCACGTACTCTTCCTCGTTAACAACTACTTCGTCAAAATATCCGGATTTTTCCAGTTCAACAACAAATTTTGCCAGATATACTCCAATATCATAAGGGGGATTCTTAGCCCATCCTCCTAATTTCAGTACTGTTTTCGGTTTTTCCGGCTCTTTATTTTTTTGCTGAGCGGATCTTCTTCTTGAAGTCTTAGGTTTCGCATCTTCCTTACCCAGGTCAACTGAAATCAGTTTTATATTTTCAGGTATAACATTGGACACCAACTTAAGCAGTTGTGTTAAAGTGCTGTCCTGATATACTTTGGAATTTAATTCGGCCAGCTTGCTGCTAAGTTCTTTTTGTTTTTTCTGCAGCGCTGCGAATTCATCGCCTCTGCTGGGAGACTTCCTTATTCTTGCTTCAATTGCACTTACTTCTCTTTTCAATTTTTTATTCTGAGAACTCACACCATTGGAAATAACAAGCAATATTAAAACAACCAGGCCGGCAGCATATGCCATGTATTTTTGAATTATTGCATTTTTATGAACTTTTAAAAACGGTTCAGGCAGAAGATTTTTTTCTGCTGAAGCTTCAAAGGCAACTGAAAGGCAGACAGCCTGTTCTAAAAATTTCTGTTCAAATCTTTTTTGATCTTCAGTACTGCCTATGACTCTTATCTTTTCCGGTATTGGAAAAGTACTTACAGGTATAGACATGTTTTCACTTAACACTTCTGTCAAATGCTTAAGCTTTGCTCCTCCTCCTATAAGATACAGAGAAGAAATCTCCTCTCCGCCGGAATTTTCTTTATAAAAGACCAAAGATCTGTGAATTTCACCGGAAAGCCTTTCAACCACAGGCCTCATCATTGCCCCGACTTCCGTAAGAGGAGCCCCCCTGAATGTCATACCGTCTGCAAAACCGAGCGGATAACCGTACTTACATTTAAATTCCAGAGCTTCTTCAGCAGAAAACTGAATTGCCCTGCCTTCATGAAAAATAGTACCTGTAACAGATTTTGTAAAATCGTCTCCGCCAACTGCTATTTCTCTGTAAAAATCAATCTGACCGTCCTTAAAGAAAACCAGTACACTGTGTTCAGCTCCTATATCAAGTATTGCAGAATTACCGTTTCTCTCTTCCCGCGGAATAAACTGAAGAAGATTTGATAAAGTAATAATAGACGGCACTGCTTTATGAGGAACAATGTGGTTGTTTGTAAAAGCATAGAGTTTATCAAATATCTCATTCTCAGGGAGCCCGAAAACAACATATCTGGTATTGCCTTTAAGTTCAGGATCACTGCCAATGGGAATAAAATCACACTTTACAGCAGCTTCTCCGCTTTCGTTTTCAATCTGCTGCATCAGTCCCAGTTCAACAGCCTGTTTCATATCCTTAACAGACATCCGGGGAAAGCTTTCCCTTTTAACTATCAGTCTGGGGCTGTCAAATCCGACAACAATTTTTGCTTTTTTCCATATGGATTTTGGTATAATGTTAGTAAATATTTCTTCAACTTTCGCAGACAGATCGTATTCCTGATCACTGACAGTAAATTTACCGTAAGCTTCTATAACAGTACTGTTCAGTTTTCTCCGCAGTAAAAGATATTTTATACTTGTTGGACTTACATCAATACCAAGCACGAGAGGCCATGGCTGCTCTTTCTGATATGTAAAACTCTTCTGTTTCACCAAACCATCCTTAGTTTTTATTACTGGTATTCCCAATTACCAAAAGTTACATTACCGCCGCCACCAATTTTGAAGCTCTCAAAGGCCTCCATGTATGTAGAATTATGCTGAATAGTCACATTACCTAATCCCGAGCCGACAACATCTCCGTTTGCGACTACACCTCCGTGAACACGGACAGAGGGAAAAAACAGACTCCTGTTCATTGTTACGGAATTTGAGTTGATACAATATATCACGCCCTGAACATCTGATCTTGAACTAAGAGTAACGCTGCCTTCAACAACAAAAATTCCGTAAACTGTTCTTCCATATCCTACAGACAAATTTCCCGTAACATAAGTAACATTAACCTCGCCGGTGCTTGAATTTATAAAGCTTCCGCAGTACCCATCGGGCGGGCTGAATGTTGCACCTGTCGGGTCATGCGATTGTGACTGAGCAAGACTGCGCAAAGCATTAACATCTATTGTTGGCATGTCAGCTCCGGGAACAAGCAACGTATTATCAGTGTTTCCGGATTCATCTAATGCTGTAATATTTGATATGCTTCCTGCGCTTATAATACCTTGATCTGCAAGCGAACCAGTGCTCACATTTACATAAATAGTTGTTGAGCTGTTACCGTTACTTGACTCTACTCTCAATTTTTCCTGTCCGTTATCATCAATAAGCGAGATACTTGAATAAGTATTCCCGTAATTCAGGCTGATCTGATTATCATCTTCAGTTAATGTACCTTTTTCAATTGCATTTATTCCAAAATAAACACCGCTCTCCGCAGCATAATCGGCCTGAATCTTTTCTGCGGTTTTTGATATGCTTACACCCTCGTTTCTTATAAGCATGGCAGCACCCATGCCCATAAGTGCAAGAGTAACAACAAATATAAGCACATATGCGGACCAAAAACCTCTTTCATCATTAAATACTTTCATAACCTCACTCCGGGATTACTGAATATTTCTCGGCGCTATCTGAGTTGTAATCTCATAATCGTGTTCATCATCGCCGACTGTAATATTAAATGCAATCCTTCTTACATCATTTCTTGGCCAGTAAAACGGGGAAATTTCAGCTCCTGCAGCGTCATAATATTTTATCTGAAAACTTTTGACCCCGATTATTACTTTGCTAGGTGTCCCAAAAAGACCCTCTGATCTCACAATTGCACCGTCTCTCAGTTCGTAATTAATATTTGCATATGAAGGAGTATCAAACTGAATTTCATCAGCCAACCCGAAATCTATATCAGCAGCAGTAGATATTGTGCTCATCTCTGTCAGAATACGCTGCATACCTATTCTTGTCGCCTGGACAAGATCTTTCCCCGAACGTACCGCAAGATAAGCAGATATATTAATTTTTAAAAACGGGATAAGAGTAGCGGAAATAACGCCTATAATTACTATTACAATTACAAGTTCCATCAGAGAAAAGCCTCTCTCTGAGGTAAATTCTATTTTATTTTGTTTCAATCTGTACATAATAACTTAACCTGATCTGATTAATTGGATAAAGTTACTGATAAAGTTAATGAAACATCACTGCCTGTTACATTAACATTAACCTGTGCAACTGCCACTCCCATAAAAGTATCCACACCTGACACAGTAACATTTCCGCTTAACCCAGCGGGAGGAGTTTCCGTTGCAACTCCATCCCAGTTTGTAATAACATTGTCAAATCCGCCTATACTTCCATCTGTTGATCTGTAATCAGCAATAATATGTTCCATAATTCCTTTGGCGTATAATACAGCTTTTGTCTGCTCTGCTGCTTTTGCTCCGCTGTTTAAATTGATTTTTGCAAGCTTGCTCAAAGGCCCTATTGAAAGTCCCAGAACAACAATCATTACAACAACTTCCACAAGAGACATACCATGTTCTTTATTAAATCTTTTAAAATACCATCTTATTTTATTAATAACCGCCATCATAAACAGCCTCCTCCGCAGCCGCTGCTTGATCCTGCTGCTTCTCCAAGATAGGAGTATCCCCCGCCGCAGATA
>QNDG01000131.1 GCA_003645915.1 Candidatus Zhuqueibacterota bacterium
ATGCAATGAGACGGGAGAAAGAACTGAAAAGTCATCAAGGGAGAAATTTTATTCGTTCCTTAATTTGAGTAGCTCGTTGGGCTCATATCCGGCGGCTGCCGGACGGAGGTTCGAATCCTCTCCTTGTCTAAGTATGTTGTGCTCTTTAAAGATTTTACTTGCTTTAAAAATAATATCTCCATATATTTAGGTGTATTCCCACACTAAAAAGGTAAAATATTAATTAACCAGAAAAGTATATAAATTCCTGCTTAAAGAACGATAAAAAGTAATAGTTGTTTAATTTTAGGTGGAATTATATGCAGACTTAATTGATTTTGAAAATTTTATTGTTTGATTTCTTAGGGCAATAAATAGCAGGTAAAATTTGGTTGCAAAAAATTAAGAATTGTTCAGTCTTTCATTTTTAAAATTTTCTTAATTATCAAAATTTCTGAAGGTAAAAAAATGGATGAGAAATTAAAGATTCTTGTTGTTGAGGATGAAAGAGTTGTTGCTGAAGATATTCAGAGGGTTCTGGAACAATTTGGTTATGAAGTACCTGCACTTGCCGCTTGTGGTGAAGACGCGATAAAATATGCAGACCAGTTTCTTCCTGATCTTATTCTGATGGATATTGTCATTAGAGGACAGATGACAGGTATAGAAGCGGCTGGAAAGATTTCGGAAAAACATAACATACCGATTATTTATCTTACTGCATATGCAGATGCAAAAACTATTGAGAATGCAAAGGCCACTGCACCATTTGGATATATTTTAAAACCTTTCAATAATAATGAGATTCAGACAACTATTGAGATGGCTATTTATAAACACCGTATGGATATGCGCCTTCGTGAAAGTGAGGCGTGGCTGTCCACAACACTGCAGAGCATTGGAGATGGTGTTATTGCAACGGATGATAAGGGGAATATTAAGTTTGTTAATAAAGTAGCTTTGGATTTATTAGAGTATAATAAGGATGAAATTCTTTTAAAAAAGATAAATGATGTGTTCAAAATGGTTACAAAGAATGAAGAACTTACTGTCCCGAATCTGACATATCTGACAATTCAAGAGGGGAAAACATCATTTTTAAAAGAGGGCTCATTTCTTATTACAAAAAATAATCGACTAATTCCAATTGATGGGAATTCAGCTCCAATATTTGATTCAATGGGACACGTTATCGGAGCTGTGAAAGTATTCCGTGATATATCAGAAAGACTTGAAGCAGAAAAAGCGGTAAGGGAATCTGAAGAGAAATACAGAACTTTGTTTGATACAATTGCACAAGGCGTGCTGTATTTTAATGAAGAAGGGAAAATTACCTCTGCAAATCCTGCAGCAGCAGAGATTCTAAATTTTGATCAGAAGTTGTTTTATGGTAAGGATCTGTTTGGTCTTAATTATAAAATTTTTACTGAGGAAGGTAATATACTATCATCAGACCAGGATCCAGTGAAGGTGTGTCTTGCCAACCAATTACCTGTGTTAAATCAGGTCCTTGGTTTTGCGAAGCATGAACAGGTTTTCAGGTGGATCCTTGTGGATATTACTCCTCAGCTTGATTTTACAAATAGTAATTTAACTGCAGTAGTAATGAGCTTTACGGATATAACAAAGAGAAAAGAGGCAGAACTTGCATTAAATTACAGAAACCTGCAACTTCATTCTCTTGTGCGTCTCGCAAATGAGATATCCACCACCTTAGATGTCGAATCAGTTTTAAGTAATGCTCTTAATGCATTGATAGAAAATACACCTTTTACAGCAGGATCTATTCTTTTACTGAATAAAAAGAGAAATGAAGTTGAAAAGGAAGTACACAATTCAACACCTGTTAAAGTAAGAAATATTTTAAAAGAATTAATTCTTGATAAATATTCACATTACAGAAGATCACTGTTAAATAAACATATTAAAATATATCCGTTAAAACAGTTTGTTCAGAAGATATTTACTGATGAGAGTCCAAAAGATGTTCAAAAAAGTATTAATTACTGTATTGCAATCCCAGTTGAAGTTGACTCTGTGGTTTCCGGTTCAATTAATCTTCTTGGCAGGATGAAAGAATTGCATAACGTATCTGATGATTTTCTTTCGAGTATTGGTTTGCAGCTTGGGCTTTCACTAAAAAATGCAAAGCTGTATTCTGAAATAAGAGAAACTTTAAAAAAGTTGAAAGAAACTCAGGAAAAGCTTATCCAATCAGAAAAATTAGCAGGTCTTGGTATGCTTGCGAATAATATTGTACATGAAATCGGGAATCCACTTGCTGCCATAGGCAATTCTATCCAGGTTTTACAGAAAAAAATAAAACTTGAAGGGAAACTGGAAGAATTGATGAATATTATGTCCTGGGAGACAGACAGGATGATAAGAATTATCAATGATTTAAGAGAATTCAGTAAACCCAGAAAACTTAATCTTGTAAAAAGCGATATAAGAGATGTTGTAAAAAAGGCTGTTTCTGTGATTAACCAGAATGTAGAACTTATCTTTGGTAAAGATATTAAATTTAATGCTCCCGCAGAATTCCCTGATGTTTATATTGATCCGGATTCAATTGAACAGGTTTTAATAAATCTGATTAAAAATGCTGTACAGGCATCGAAAGAAGGCGGCGTTGTTAATGTTAAGTTATATAAAAACGGGAACCAACACAATCAGTGTGTTATTATTAAAGTACAGGATGATGGTGAGGGGATTTCCGAGGAAAATCTGAATAAAATATTTGAGCCCTATTTTTCTACAAAAGCAAGAGGAATGGGGCTGGGAATGCATATTGTCAAAATAAATGTTGAACAGCATGGGGGATCAATTAAAATTGATAGCACTTTAGGTAAAGGTACAGTTGTGACAGTAAAATTACCTTTAAAAAGAGGTGATAATGGCGAAAATATTTGTAGTTGATGATGAAAAAAATATCAGAGTAACACTGCGCATTGCCTTAGAAGATTGGGGACACGAGGTGTATGAAAGTGGAGTACCCGAAGAGGCAATGGATAAAATTAAAGAAGAAGATTTTGACGTTTTGATTTCCGATCTAATTATGGATAATATGGATGGAATAGAACTATTACATAATGTAAAGCAGATTAGCCCTGAAACAGAAGTAATAATGATGAGTGCGCATGGTACAATTTCAAAGGCTGTTGAGGCTATAAGAGCCGGAGCAATAGATTTTATTGAAAAACCATTTGCAATTGATATGCTTGAAATGGTTTTGGAAAGAGCCCTTAAGCAGATTGAGCTAAAAAAAACAGTAAAACATCTTCAAAGTGTACTTTCGGAACACTACCCTTTTGAAGATATTGTTGCCAAGAGTTCACACATGAAAGATGTTATGCATCAGGTGGCAATGGTTTCAAAATGGGATGTTCCGGTTTTAATCAGAGGAGAAAGTGGAGTAGGAAAGGAACTTGTTGCTCTTGCTGTTCATAATTTAAGTGACAGAGCTGAAAAACATTTTGTCCCTGTAAACTGCGGAGCATTTCCAGATACCCTATTAGACAGTGAGCTGTTCGGACATGCAAAAGGGGCATTTACAGGTGCTACTGTTAACAAAAGAGGGCTGATAGAAGAAGCAGATCAGGGTACTCTTTTTCTTGATGAGATAGGAGAAGCTCCCCCCGCATTTCAGGTCAGACTGCTGCGCTTTTTGGATAACGGGTACTTCCGAAGAGTCGGAGAAGTTAAAGAGAGGCAGAGCAACGCAAGGGTTATTGCTGCAACTAACAAAAATCTTGAAGAACTTATTAAGGAAAAGCTTTTCAGAGAGGATCTTTTTTTCAGACTTTCTGTTGCAGTAATTGAAATACCACCCTTAAGAGACAGACCGGAAGATATTCCAGTACTGTGCCAGAAATTCCTTGATAATCTTGGTAAAAAGATGGACAAAGAGGGTGTGAGTATTCATCCATCTGTTTATTCAATTTTTAATGAATATAATTGGCCTGGCAATGTCCGTGAACTTGAAAATACTATTGAACATGCTCTTATAGTAACAAAACAGGGGAAAATAACTATTGAAGATCTTCCTTCCAAATTTAGAAAATATGCCAAATCTGCCGGAAGCATGGATTTTAAAGGAGATCTCGAGCTAAAAGAAGTTGAAAAAAGATACATTCTATCTGTAATGGAAAAGACCGGCGGTAATAAAAAGAAAGCAGCCAAAATATTGAACATATCCAGGACAACTTTGATTTCCAGATTAAAGAACTATGGCATAGGTTAAAAAGATTTATTAGCTTATTATCGTTACGATTCATAATCCAATTAAAAAAACAAAATATAGATTTTCTCACCTCTTAAAACATACCGAAGAAATAAATAATAAAAGAGTGAAAAACGAAGAATTAGACACTATTTTGAATTGCCTGTCGTATTTTGGACACTGTTTTCAATATATAGTATTATATAAAAAAAGATAACATAAATAGAATCAATATGTTATCCGTAATAGTGCCTTTATTAAATAAATGGCATAATAATTGATTGTATTAATCCACTAACACTTGCCAAAAGAGGAGATATTTTTTATGAATCACATTCTGCTTGTGGATGATGATATTAATTTCCGCCGCACTCTTGCGATTCAACTCGAATTTGAAGGATTTGATGTTACAGGATGTAATACTGTTAAAGAAGCTTTATCTGTTCTGCAGCGTAGTTCGGTAAACCTTAATTTTCCTGATGTTGTAATTACTGATTTAAGAATGCCTGAAATAGCCGGTGATGAATTTATTATTCTTCTGAAAGAACAGTATCCTTCGATTCCTGTAATTGTAATGTCTGCATTTGAACCACCAAATTCAGTAAGCAACTACCCCTATTTAAAAAAGCCTTTTAAGCTTACACAGATGATTGAAACTATTTATCAGGTTGGTGAAAGAGAAGCGTATTAATGAAACCTTATAAAATAAGGAGAGAGAATTTGAAGACATTGTTATTAGTAGATGACAATGATTTCTTCCGCAGGTCGCTTTCAATTGGGCTGGAAGATGAGGGCTATACTGTTTATGAAGCAGGCAGCGGAATGGAAGCACTTGAGTTTCTGCAAAGTAAACACAAGAAAAAACTTATTATTGATACTGTGATTGTCGATGCAAGAATGCCCGGTTTAGACGGATTTTTACTTTATGACCAGATTCATTCAATGGATCCCTCTGTAAAAGTGATAATACTGTCTGCGCACTCTTACCCGGAACAGACAGATAAATACACAATGCTGACAAAACCTGTGTCAATCCCCGAATTAGTTGATTCAATTGAAAATTATGTTTTTTTACAGCAGGGATAGGCAAGTATTGTACAGTTCAGGGCAATGTACCGGTTTTAGAGGATTTTACAAATGGGAGGATTTTTGAATCAGTCTGATGACACAATTGTAAAAGATGTAAGGAAAAATCAAAAGGATCCGCTTATTATTTTTGCGCAAAGATATCATGCCTTTTTTAATTCAACCACAGATGGTATTGCGGTAATTACTTTAAACGGAGAGATTCTTGATGCAAATCAGAAACTGCTTCAATTAACCGGGATGGATTATGATAAAATTGTCTCTCTTTCAACAAAAAATATATTAACTTCTGATAGTAATGAAATCCTTTTTAAAGCTGTAAAAAGCATTGCTAATGGCTATAGCCTTGAAGAGCCTATTGAACTTACTTTAAATGGAAGTCGTAATAAAAAATATATTGTTGAAGCAAATTTAAATATTTTAAAG
>QNDG01000132.1 GCA_003645915.1 Candidatus Zhuqueibacterota bacterium
AATGTTTTCGGAAGAAGACAGATTTAAGATGGGATTAATCCGAGATAATGCAATGGCAAATATCGCTTTATGGATAAAGGAGAGAAACAGAAAAATAATCATTTGGGCGCACAATGTCCATATAGCAAAATCGGAATTTACAATGAACATGTTTCCGGACACTCCCATAAAAGGAATGGGTTATATTTTAAATCAGGAACTTAAAGATAAAATGATTTCCATAGGTGCTTCATTTAATCAAGGGGAATTTCAGAATGAAAGCAGGATTTTTGGACATGCCGGATCAGGTACAATTGACGGAACCCTTGCAAGATTAAATATGAATTATTTTATACTCAATTTAAAGAGTAAATCGGCAAATAGTGAGGTGGAAAAATGGCTGAATACCAGGAATAATCTTCGAGGGCAGGATTTTGAAATGACTTGTGTTCCTGTAAAATCGTTTGATGCAGTGTATTTTACCGATAAAATTTCAAAAGTCAATTATAATCCTGAAACATTAAGGAAAATCACAAATTAAGCAGTCTGATCAACAAAAGTGAAGGTTTTCATAAAAAAACTGCCGTAGCATTAGAAATGCCAGGATTGACAGAATGGATTTATTATAAAGTACTTACAAATAAAATTTAAGGACAGGCATATGCAAATAACAGGATTAATGTAACAAATTTTAAAAAAACATTTTTCATTGACATTAGAATCAAATTTTCGTAAATTTTCAAGATAATTGGAAGGGGACGACACGGTTTCGACGGGAGCAGACGGGTTGTAAATTGCGTGCCCAGGTCCTGGACCCTGGTAAAAAATCCGGGAATATTAAAATAATTGGCGATTATTCATACGCTTTGGCTGCTTAATTAAAGCAGCCCGCTCTTGAAAAGCTGTTCCTGCCAGATTTTCTTAAGAGCGTCGAAAAAGCAGGATAGCCGGTTTAAGTGTCTGCATTAAACCGGTGAAACATTTGCAGGCTACACTGAAATTTTTCCTGCCTGTTGGATAATTTCAGTGGAAATTAAAAACAGGCTACGCACGTAGTAATTTACAATTTGTTGCTTTCGGACGTGGGTTCGATTCCCACCGTCTCCACAACCTGAGGGGAGATTTAAAGTTCCCCTCTTTTTTACACTGTTTTTATCACAATTTAATTTTTTTAAAAGTTCGTCCGGCAGTTAAACCGGCATAATGCAGGGTATTACAGAATTTCTCTTTTTCAGTAAAAGGGCTTTTTCTGCATTGTACCGGAATTTTGGAAAATATTTACAGTATGTACAGGCATTGGTTTAAAATCCGTTGAAAAAAAGGTGATATCCCTGATTTAATAACAATCCTAATCCAAAAACAAGAGAGGTACTTATGGATGCTATTAACAATCTGCTGATTCAGCTTAATGCTTTTATAGGGAACAAAAGTGTATGGTTTCCCTATGTCCTGTTAGGTACGGGCATTTTCTTCAGTCTGTATCTGAAATTTCCTCAAATCCGGTTTTTCAGGCACGCCTTGAGAATTGTTACCGGGCGTTATGAAAAAGATACCTTTGAAGGTGATACAACACACTTTCAATCCCTTTCAACAGCTCTTTCTGGCACCATAGGAACCGGTAATATCGGCGGTGTAGGCCTTGCACTATGGATCGGAGGCCCGGCAGCGCTTTTCTGGCTTTGGATTACTGCATTTTTCGGGATGACCCTGAAGTTTGTAGAGTGTACTTTATCTCATAAATACAGAAAAGTTGAAGAAGACGGCAGTATTGCAGGGGGCCCCATGTACTACATGGAAAGAAAACTTAACATGAAGTGGCTTGCTGTTATTTTTGCTGTTGCAACTGTAATATGTTCATTCGGGACAGGCAATCTTCCCCAGATCAACAATATTTCCAGAACAGCTCAAAAAGTTTTTCACATACCACTTTGGGCAATAGGCGGCTCTCTTGCTTTCCTTCTGTTTTTAATAATAATCGGGGGAATAAAAAGAATTGCAAAAGTTACGGAAAAAATCGTACCGATTATGGGTATTATTTATATAATCGGAGCATTAACAGTAATCATTGCTAATTATCATAACATAATTCCTTCATTTGAGGCTGTTTTTGCCCATGTATTTACAGGGCGTTCCGCGCTTGGCGGCCTTGCAGGGGCCTCTTTTGCTCTTGCTTTCAGACAGGGAGTTGGGCAGGGGATATTTTCAAATGAAGCTGGCCAGGGCTCTGCAGCAATTGCACATTCTGCTGCAAAAGCTGACGAACCTGTATCCGAAGGCATGGTTTCAATACTTGAACCATTTACTGATACAATTTTAATCTGTACTCTTACAGGTCTGACTATTTTATCTTCAGGAGTATGGAAAGAAAAAGCTGATAACATTATTTTCCAGAGAGCTGATATGGAAATTGTCGCAGGAGTTTATCAGGAAGATAACAAGCAGGATGCTGCAGCTTTATGGGATCATATTAACAGATCTTCAAAAGATACTGTTAAACCCTATAACGGGGAATTGAATCTCCAGAATGGAAAAATAGCAGATTCATCCGATGTGACTGTTATTCATGCCAGATCCGTTGCAGAAAATATGATGTTTAAAAAGGACGGTAAACCTGTTACAGGGCCAATTTCCATATCAAACGGAAAACCGGATGATTCGTCCATACAAATTGTGGGCAGGTCAAGGATACACAGTGCGATGCTAACTGCAGAAGCATTTAAACGGGGATTTTTCGGTGATAAGGGCGAGTACATAGTTTCAATAGGGCTCCTCCTTTTCGCTTTTTCAACTGTTATATCCTGGTCGTATTACGGTGACAGGGCAATAACATATCTGTTCGGTTTAAAGTATGTGCTGCCATACAGACTTGTCTATATTGCAATATTTTTTGTGGGTGCGCTGATTGATACAACCATTGTGTGGAATTTTGCAAACTTTGCAATTGTACTAATGGCTATACCGAACCTTTTTGGTATTCTTTTGCTGCATAAAGATATGAAAAATTCAATCTCTGAATACTGGGATAAATTTAAAAAAGAACACCCCGAAGATGCAAAGAAAATAGGTATAAGTTCGTAATAGTCAAGGTTTGTTAATTGATATTTTAAGGAGAACTTACATATGAGTGAACAGAGAGGGAATTTCAGCAGAGTGGGATTTATACTTGCTGCTGCCGGCTCTGCTGTTGGACTTGGAAATTTATGGAGATTCCCATATACAGTAGGAAACAACGGCGGAGGTCTTTTTGTATTAATCTATCTTCTTTCCGTAATTATTATTGCAGTACCTGTGCTTCTTGCTGAAATAACATTGGGAAGACATACAGGCAAAAATCCGGTAGGAGCGTTTAATTATATAAAACCCGGATCCCAGTGGAAGCTTGTGGGATACATGGGCGTTATTTCGGGCTTTATGATTTTATCATACTATTCTGTAATTGCAGGATGGACAGTAGGATATTTTGTTAAAGCAATTACAGGCGGGTTTAATGGAATTACTTCTGCAGGAGCTACTGCAAGTTTTACTGCTTTTACTTCAAACTGGTGGTTAATGATAGGACTGCTCGCTGTTTTTATATTTTTAACGGTTTATGTTATTTCAAGAGGCGTTTCCGGTGGTATTGAGAAATATTCACGTATTTTAATGCCTGTGCTTCTAGGGATATTGTTTCTGCTTTTAATAAGATCCCTGACCTTAAAAGGTGCATCCAAGGGCGTGGTATTTTATCTGAAACCGGATATCAAAGCTCTTTCTCCAAGCCTTGTAATTCAGGCAATGGGACAGGCGTTTTTCAGCCTGAGCCTTGGAATGGGAACAATGATTACGTACGGCTCTTATGTGAGTAAAAAGGAAAATCTGCCCAGCTCTGCCGCATGGATTGCTTTTTTTGATACTTTTATTGCTATAATGGCCGGCTTTATAATTTTCCCGGCAATTTTTTCTCAGGGCATGAGCCCGGATCAGGGATCAGGTGTAATGTTTAACACTCTTCCCGTTCTTTTTGCAAAAATGCCTGCAGGTGCAATTTTCGGCCCGCTGTTTTTTCTGCTTCTTGCAATTGCAGCTTTAACTTCAACTATTTCCATTCTTGAAGTGCCTGTTGCATATTTTATTGATGAGAAGAAAACACATCGTAAAAAAACAGCAATTTTTGTCGGATTAATTGCTTTTTTAATCGGAATTCCGTCAGCACTTTCACAGGGAGCAGTGGGATTTTTAACAGACCTGCCTCTATTTCATATCGGTTTTCTTGATTTAATGAACCATATTTGGGGGAATCTCTCCTTAAGTCTCGGAGCTTTCTTTATTGCGATTTTTGTAGGTCATATCTGGAAATCTTCAAACGCACTTAATGAGATTAAATCCGGTTGTGAAAAATTTACTGTTTACGGAGTGTGGTCTTTTGCAATTAAATATATTGCACCTGTGTTGATTCTTTTGATTTTGTTCGGTATAGTATTATAAAAACAAATTTACAAATAACTGTTATAAAAAGATGTCGTCGTTTTTAAAGCGGCGGCATTTTTTATATTTTTCAGTTGATTTATTTTACATGTATTTATAATTTTAATACAAAGTCTATTGATTTATCAGGCCGGTTTTTATTTCCGCTTATTCTGAAGCTATCTGGTAAGACACTAAAAAAGTTCTGTTCAAAAATCTTTAGTAAGCAGGGTATTTATAAACGAACGTACTTTTCCGTAAAAAGGTCATTTTTAAATTACTATTTGCATGCAGATTTTGGTTTGATTAATAACTTTCAGGAACATGTAATTGATCAAATAACTCTTGTTAATTAATTTCAAATAAGAGGATTGCCATGCATAGATATTTAAAACTTTACTGTAAAAAAGATTTTTCCTTAATTAAATCATCTATTATTCTTTGTTTCTTAATATTTTTATTAATTTCCTCCCTTGCATTATTTCCACAATCATACTCTATGAACAGTAAACCGGAACTCTCCTGGGGATCCGATATTCTTATAAGCGACGAAGATTCGGAATTGGCAATATCAACAAAAAGAGGTTATGCACTCCGGATAAACGGAAGAATGGTTCATGTTATATGGTCGTCAATTATAAGTAATTCAAACAGTGAAATTTATTATCGTAGATCCGATGACAATGGCAGTACATGGTTAAGCTCAATACAGCTTACTGACGCTGACGGTCTTTCAATGGTTCCAATGCTCGCAGTAAAAAAGCAAAAAGTTTTTGCTGTGTGGAAAGATAACAGAAACACTGCAGAGCCGGAAATATATTTTAAATGCTCTTTTAACAGCGGAGAAGATTGGGGAACTGATGTACGTCTTACGGAAACTTCCGATGCTTCAAACACACCTGCTGTTGCAGTATATAAGAATAATGTGTATGTTGTTTATGAGGAGAAAACAGGCGACCCTGCCACCTGTAAAGCGTATTTCATAAGTTCGCAGGATGAGGGGGCTGCGTGGGGCAATCCTGTTCTTCTGTCTGAGGATATACCCAAAAGAGAGGACGGCGCACCTTCAATTGCAGTGGGACAAGGGAATATTATTCATGTGGTATATGGATCGGATAAACATGCTGAACAAACAGCAGGGTATAACTGGGAAAATTATTACAGGAGATCCACGGACAAGGGGAAAACTTGGGAGCCTCCTGTACGGCTTACTAACGATACAATCGGTGATACA
>QNDG01000133.1 GCA_003645915.1 Candidatus Zhuqueibacterota bacterium
TCAACGTAGAATGGCTTTTAAATTTCAGAGGAGGCTCTTTTCTGACAGATGCAGATGAAGAAACAGTCAGAGAGTGCAGAATAAAAGGAGTGAAGTATCAGTTGATTTCAGACGCGCAGACAGAGCAAATATATGAAAAAATAGATAAAAGCAACATGGATATAGTTTTGCTTGAAAAAGCGCCGAAAATAGCTGTTTACACTCCGCCTAATAAACAACCCTGGGATGATGCTGTTACTCTTGTTTTGACTTATGCGGAAATTTCCTACACAACTCTGTGGGACCAGGAAGTGCTTAAAGGAAAACTTTCGGAATTTGACTGGCTTCATCTTCATCATGAAGATTTTACAGGGCAGTACGGCAAGTTTTATGCAACATACCATAATGCACGATGGTATAAAAAACAGAAACTTCTTTTTGAGCAGATTGCACGCAGGCTTGGTTTTTCAAAAGTTTCAAAACTTAAGCTTGCAGTTGCTCTTGAAATAAAAGATTATGTTAAAAGAGGCGGCTTTTTGTTTGCAATGTGTTCTGCAACAGATTCTTACGATATTGCTCTGGCAGCTCAGAATACAGACATCTGTGCCGCTGTTTTTGACGGAGATCCTGTTGATCCTGATTGGAAGCGGAAACTTGATTACACAAAGTGCCTTGCTTTTACAAATTTTAAACTTTACACTGATCCCTATGTTTACGAGTTTTCCGATATTGACACAACTCCGCTGAACAGATTGTCAGCAGTATCTCCCAGTGATAATTATTTTACACTTTTTCAGTTTTCTGCCAAGTTTGATCCTGTACCCACAATGCTTACACAGAACCATGTTTCTGTAATTCATAATTTTATGGGTCAGACAACAGGATTTCATGCTGACAAGATAAAATCACACATTGTGATTATGGCGAAAAGAGAAGACAGCGATGAAGTGAAATATATTCACGGCAATCTTGGAAAAGGTTCTTTTACGTTTCTCGGGGGGCATGATCCGGAAGATTACGAACATTTTGTTGGAGATCCGCCCACAGATCTTATACTTCATAAAAATTCTCCGGGCTACAGACTTATTTTAAACAATATTCTGTTCCCTGCTGCAAGAAAGAAAAAACAGAAAACATAAAATTCAGGAGTAAAAATATGAGAGTCATATTTTCGTTTCTTCTTGGTTCCTTAATTCTGTCAGGATCGCTTTTTGGCGGAATAGTTGAAAAAGAGTACAGTTTTTCGTGTCCGGAGATAAAATTTGCCAACAATTACTGCACATTGCATCTGCCCGGAACATCTTTAACAGGTAAACGGGGCGAGCCTCTTTTACCGTATAAATCGGTTAAGATTCTTTTGCCTCCGGGGCAGCAGGCTGTAAGGATTGAAATTGTCAAGACCAACAGAGTTGATCTGGATGGTTCTTACAGGATATTCCCAGCTCAACCTTCAAGACCAGGAAACAGTAATAAAGACCGGAAATTCTACAAAAACAGCAGTGTGTATCAAACGATTAGATATCCTGTAGAATCTTTTGAGCATTTTTCAACACAGTTTCTTCACGGATTTCCTTTTGTTTTGTCTGCGTTTACTCCTGTTGAGTACAATCCTTCAACAGGCAGTATAAGTTATTACAGAAATATTAAACTTAAAGTTATTACAGAACCAATTACATATAAAGCAGGTTATGTAAGAAAAATTCATGCGACTTCTGCAATTTTGAAACAGATCAGAAGTATTGCAGATAATCCGGAAACTGCATCGCGGTTCGGAAATTTTGTTATGAATTTTGCCGACGAATACGATGTTCTTGTAATTACGTCTCAGGCTTTTGCAGATTCTCTTGATGATCTGATACAGAGTTATATGAATGAGGCCTTAAAGAGCAGAATCATTACAACAGACTCTATAGCAGCAGCATATTCCGGTATTGATTTGCAGGAAAAGATCAGGAACTGTATTATTTATGAATATGAAAATCATAACATCAAGCATGTAAGCCTTATTGGAGATGTTGAAATTATACCTTACAGAGGATTTTACTGCTCAGTGGAATCAGATGAAACATATGTCAGCACTGATATCCCTGCAGATCTGTACTACTCTGCCCTGGACGGGACATGGAACAGTAACAGTGATGAAAAATGGGGAGAAAAGGGAGAGGACGACCTTTTGCCTGAACTCTCAGTTGCAAGGATACCAGCCAGTAATTTTACGGAGCTGGCAAATATGTTGCGTAAAAATTATATGTATCAGTTTGATCCGGTTTCGGGGCAGCAGAGGAATGTTCTTTTTTTGGGGGAAAAACTCTGGAATGACCCTGAATCATATGGTGCTGATTATCTGGAACTTTTAATCGGGTTCCATGATGACAACGGATATGAAACTAATGGAATCCCCGAGGATTTTAATTTTACGAAACTATATGACAGAAACAGACCGTGGGTAAAACAGGATCTTATTAATGAGCTGAATAATAGCGGTTATGCGTGTATTCATCACAACGGCCATTCAAATACTTCTTATAATATGAGGCTGTCAGTGTATGATCTTAAAGAAGGTTTATTTTCCGGTGCTGACGGGGTAAAAAATAATTTTACATATATTTATTCCAGCGGCTGTTATTCAGCTGCATTTGATGTTGATGTTTCAATCGGAGAAAAGTTCCTGGCAATTAAGGATCTTGCTTTTGCCTATATAGGCAATTCCAGATACGGGTGGTTTAACGAAGGGCAGACAGAGGGCCCGTCTCTTCATCTTGAGAGAGAATTTGTAAGCGCTCTTTACGGAGATTCTCTTGAATTTATTGGTTCTGCACATACAAGATCAAAAATTAATTCCGCTCCGTGGGTAAATGCGCCCGGTCAGTGGGAAGAAGGCGCTTTAAGGTGGTGTTTTTATGACTGTAATGTTCTGGGAGATCCTGCAGTCAGACTGTGGACAGACGAACCTGTAAGCAGTACTATAATCTGTCAGAATCCTTCGCAAAGCGATTCTTTGTTCAGGATATCTGTTAATGCTGATTTGTCTGATATGCAGGGAATAAGTGCAGTGCTGATTCAGAACAACAGAGTAGTTTCTAAGGCAGTAACAGACAGGTACGGTTCTGCTCTGTTTTCAATTCCCAGTGGTTCTCTTAAAACCGGCAATGCAGTAGTTGCTGCAGCAGGTAAAAATATTATTCCTGCTAAAAGAACAATTAATGTTATATCGTCAAACCTGCAGAAAAGCGGTAATCCTGCAATAATTGCAGCTTTTCCGAATCCTGCGGTGCAGTCCGTAAGTATTACATTTTATGTTCCCAATTCTGCAGATGCAGAACTTACTGTATTTAACATACTTGGCAGGCAGGTAAGAGGTTATACGTATAAAAACATGACAACAGGTTATAATTCGCAGGTGTGGAATTTAAAGGACGAAGCAGGGAAAAAGGTTCCGTCTGGATTGTACATATTCAGGCTTAAAGCAGAGGGTAAAGTCAGTGCGAAAAAAGTTACTGTGTTTTGATCCCGATTCCGGCTATTATAGTTTTTCTTAAAGAGAATCGGGATCCCCTTTATCCTTGTCTTTTCTTTGCGTCCGTTGCGGGCGTTGCGAGAAATAAAAAGATTTCTCAGTCGCTGGCGCTCCTTCGAAATGACGGGGTGTACAGTTGTCATCCCGATTCTTATTATCATAGTTTTTCTTATAGAAAATCGGGATTAAGAGTAAAATATAAAGTTACTTAAATCCGAGAGTTTTATTTGATGGATAGTACTGTCTCTTGGGTTAAAAATCCCGATTCTGACTGTTATAGTTTTCTCATAGAGAATCGGGACGGGAATGATATCCAACCGGAGAACCGCAGATGGGAAAGATTTTAGAGATGCCGGAGAAATATTTTTCTATTTGGCTTAATTGTTTCATTGTTTGTTAACTTTAATTTTTGTGTCTTTTTGTAATGAGTAGTTTGTTTTTTTAAGGTTTAATTTCTTGATTTTGTTAAGATTGTGGGTGGGCACTTTTTTTAGAAAAAAGTGCCCAAAAAATCCCGGCTGCTGAAAATCTCCTGAAATGCTCGGTCGTTCGCTAAAAGTTCGAAACTCATCCCGATTCTGATTATTATATTTTTTTCTGAAAGAGAATCGGGACTCAGACAGCCGAACTTTTTTAACGCTCTCTTCCTCGCATTTCCGGGCGGAGATTTTCAGATGCCGGCAAAAAAAATCTCAAGTTTGTCCTTTTTTTATCAGCATAAGCGGAGTGTATTTTACAATGTTTTAAGGTTTTTAAATAAAATATTTAAAGGAGAACCAGATGAACAAACCTACAATAGTTGTTCCTACTTACTGGGGATCTTCAGGGGAAAACAGCTGGGCAGATGAAAAAGTTGTTTTTGATCATCCCACACCTCTTGATTCCAACGGCACGCTTACGGCATTTTTAGACAGTCTTTCTGTTCTGGATGATAAGGATTTTTACGTATCAATTATTGCTGTGGCCAATTCTCCGGACATAGAGAATCAGGTCCTTGATAAAGTAAATTCCATTGTTGAACCTTACGCAGAACTTTATGATATATCTGTTCTGCATGCTGAAAAGCTCAAAAGCCTGAAAAACGAACTGAGCAAAAAAAATATATCTTCCCAATCCCTTGATCTGCTGAACCTTTCAAATTACGCTGCTGTACGTAATATATGTTCAGTTGCCGGCATTTTAAACAAAAGTGATATTACAATTTTTATTGATGACGATGAAGTGTTTACTGACCCTGATTTTTTGAAAAAAGCCGGAGAGTTTGCAGGCAGAGAGATTGACAGCAGGAAGATCCACGCAGTAGCAGGATATTATTTGCAGCCCGATACATATAAAATTGAAAATAAAACTCCTCCGGACTGGACTCTGCCCTTTTGGGACAAGCTTACAAGCATGAACAAGGCATTTGATCTGATAATAGGATCCGGACCTCGTCTTAAAATCACGCCCTTTGTATTTGGCGGCAACATGGTTGTTGATCTGCAGACTCTTTTAAACGTTCCTTTTGATCCCATGATAACAAGAGGGGAAGATATTGATTTTCTTATAAATTTAAGGATCGCAGGAATAGATTTTTATCTTGATAATAAACTTGCTATAAGACATCTTCCTCCTCCGTATTACAGGCCCGAATGGAAAGGTCTGTTGGAAGATGTAAAGAGGTTTTTATATGAGAAGAAAAAACTGGAAGATCACAGAGATTTACCGGGCCTAAAGCCCGATGATTTTAATCCGTATCCCGGAGAATTTCTTCATGATGATCTTTATGAGAGAATTATCAAAACAGCAGGCAAACTGAGAGAAAAGTACAGACTGGCTGATGACAGCGACGGAATAAACGAGTGTGATAAAATTATTGAAGTGGTAAACAATAATCCGTTTGCAGATTTCAATACAAGAGAGTGGATACAGAATCTCAGTTCTCAATGGAAGGAATTAACCGGTGCTTTAACGGAGATTTCTAAGCCGGGAAAATGAGAGCCTTAAAGTGCCGGAATCTCCGGGCGGGAATTTCAAGGGTGCCGGAGAAAAGAGACAGGAAGTATCCTGTTTCTGCAATTTATGACCTTGACTTTTTAATATAATTTTTATAAAA
>QNDG01000134.1 GCA_003645915.1 Candidatus Zhuqueibacterota bacterium
AAAATCATTATATCTATTGATAGGAATTCAGGAGGGCTGGTTTGAACGTATATGAACAAATGACAGATCCGGTTGCTCTGACAATATTTATTTTCACACTGCTTTTACCTGTTTTTGTCGGGATTATCACAACAAAAAGGACAAAAAACCAATCGGATTTTATTGTAGGCGGCAGGTCTATTAATAAATTCACAGTTGCCTTGTCTGCCGTATCAACAGGAAGATCTTCATGGCTTGTTCTTGGTGTAAGCGGTATGGCATATACAATGGGTGTTGGAGCAGTCTGGGCAGTTGTGGGATACATCACAGCAGAACTTTTCCAGTTTATTTTCATAGGAAGAAAACTAAGAGAACAGACTGAAAAATACGGTTCTTTAACTCTGCTTGATTATTTTGAAGAACGATTCAAGGATTCCAAAAATCTGATCAGGTCTGTGGGAGCTGTAATAATAATCATCTTTTTAACAGCATACGTTTCCGCACAATTCAATGCAGGAGCTTCGTCATTAAGTACATCAATGAATATCCCGTTTTTATATGCAATTCTTATAAGCGCTGCTTTGATTCTGATATACATGGTTCTCGGAGGTTATATAGCAGTTGTTTACAACGATATGATAAGAGCTGTTATCATGATTCTGGGGCTTGTTATTTTTCCTGTGATGGCAATAATAAAATTCGGAGGAATAAAGATTGTTCTTGAAACTCTGAAGGCTCTTGATCCTTCCATGATTGATCCTTTTTCTTTAAGTGCAGGTATGATAATCGGATTTCTCGGAATTGGACTGGGCTCTCCGGGACAGCCTCACATTGTTGTCAGATACATGTCTGTAACAGATCCCGCCAAACTCAGAGATTCTGCTGTTATAGGAACAATCTGGAATGTTGTTATGGCCTGGGGAGCGGTTTTTATAGGCCTTGCAGGCAGGGCTTTTGTCAATTCCGCTGCGGACCTGCCTGATAAAAATCCGGAAATGATATATCTTGTTCTTGCTTCAAAATTATGCGGGCCTGTTCTTTACGGCCTTCTTGTAGGCGGAATTTTTGCAGCTATTCTTTCCACGGCAGATTCTCAGCTTCTTGTTGTTTCCAGTACTTTTGTAAGAGATATTTACGGAAAAATTCTGACAAAACGCAGAGAAAAAAACAGGATGTCCGATCTGACATTAAACAGAATAATTGTTGTTGCTGCCGGAATCTGCGCTGTTGTTCTCGGAATCCTTGCAAAGGATCTTATTTTCTGGCTGGTTCTCTTTGCATGGGGAGGACTGGGCGCATCAATAGGACCTGCGCTTATTTTTTCTCTGTTCTATGAAAAAACAACTGCAAAGGGGGTAGTTGCAGGAATGCTCACAGGAACAACAGTAACAATTATCTGGAAACTATTTATAAAAAATATAGTTAACATATACGAACTTATACCTGCCGTTCTGCTTGCATCTTTGGCAGTATGGGCTGTTTCAAAATTGACGAAAAAATAAAAATGAATTTTTAACTCCAGAATACTTTTGACAAACGGAGGAAAATCAAATGAGCCAGGTAAAAGGAAAAACAGGAAATTACAAATTTAAAGCTGAAATAAATCAGCTTCTTGATATTCTTACTCATTCGCTTTATACGCATCGGGATGTGTTTATCAGAGAACTTATTTCAAATGCGGCAGATGCCTTAGATAAAGTTAAATTAAAAACCCTTCTCGGTGAAAAAATATGCGATGAAAATCTGGATCTTGAAATTAAAATCAGCATTGATAAAGATAAAAAAACATTTACTATTTCCGATACAGGAATCGGCATGACTGCCGAAGAGCTGAAAAAAAACATCGGAACAATAGCAAGATCCGGAACCGCGGATTTTATCAAGGCTGTTGCAGATTCCAAAGATAAAGATGTCTCTTTAATCGGTAAATTCGGCGTTGGTTTTTACTCTGTTTTTATGGCAGCGGAAAAAGTGGAGATAAAAACAAAATCCGCTCAGCCCGATGAAACTGCATGCATTTGGAAAAGCGACGGAAAAGGCTCGTTTACAATTGAGGAAACTTCTGACAAAATAAAACGCGGCACAACAATCACAGCATTCCTGAAGGAAGATGCAGCCTCTTTTGCAGAAGAGTGGTCAGTAAAATCCGCAATAGAAAAATATTCAAATTTCGTACCTTTTCCAATACTTCTTAACGGAGAAAAAGTAAACACAATTTCCGCTATCTGGCGGGATCCCAAATCTTCGGTAAAGGAAAAAGATTACAAAGAATTTTACAAATTTATCTCTCACGGAGATGAAGACCCTGAAACATGGCTTCATTTTTCTGCTGACGTTCCTCTTCAGTTTAACGCTTTATTGTTTGTTCCTAAAAAGAATATGGAGTTCCTGGGTTTTGGAAAACTTGAAGAAGGAGTTCAGCTTTTTGTAAAACGGGTTATGGTTGATCCTCACGCAAAAGAGGTCCTTCCAAATTACCTCAGGTTTTTAAGAGGAGTAGTTGAAAGCGATGACCTTCCCCTGAATATTTCAAGGGAAACCCTTCAGGAAAATCCCTATCTTATAAAAATCAAAAACACCCTGACGAGTAAAATTCTTTCGCATCTCAGCTCCCTTGCGGAAAAAGAACCTGAAAAATACAAAAAAATCTGGAATGAGTTCGGAAGAATATTAAAAGAAGGCTACAGCGATTTTCAGCATAAGGATCAGATTGCAGAGCTGTTCAGATTTGAATCTTCGGGAACAGAGGATAAGGACGAACTTATATCTCTGAAACAGTATGTTGAAAGAATGCCTGAGAATCAGGAAAAAATATATTTTCTTTCGGGGCAGTCCAGAGAATCTGTTGAAAAAAATCCTAATCTGGAAATTTTTAGAGACAAGGGTATTGAAGTTCTGTTCTGCTATGATCCCATTGACGAATTTGCTCTTCCCGGGCTTTTCGAATTTTCCGGTAAGCAGATAATTTCCGTTGATCAGGCTGATATTGAAGAAATTAAAAAAATCAGCGGCACAAAACAGGACAAAAAAGAAATTGATGATGAAAAATTAAAAGTAGTGGAGAAGCTGACAAGAAGAATGAAAAATATTCTCGGAGACAGAATTGAGGACGTTAAGATTTCCGGCCGTCTTGTAAAAAGCCCTGCAATTCTGGTAAGCACAAACAAAACAATGTCAGCTCAGATGGAAAAAATAATGTCAATGCTTAATCAGGATACTGCAGTTTCTCCGAAAATTATGGAGATAAATAAAAAACATCCTCTGATTTTAAAAATGGCGGATATCTATAAAAACAATCCCAAAGATGCGGTTCTTTCGGAACTGACAAACGGTCTTTATTTAACCGCATCACTGCTTGACGGCTCTGTTGACAAACCTGCAGAAATGGCGGAACATATTTTAAAGGTTGTAAACAGAGCAGCAGAACTCTATACAGATGAAACAAGGCCTTCAAACAGAACAGAAAAAAACAAATAAAAACATTTTATAATAGTTTGACAAAAAATTATCCGCGCCTCTTTTTATATCAGAGGCGCTTTCCTTTTTACATAAACGGAAAAAATCAGAACAGTATTAACAAAAAAACAATCGGTTGCTTATTATAAATTTGTTTTATAGATTAAATAACACAAAATGAACAAACCAACAAAAAATTCACACCGCTTTCCAGGTATATTTTTTAAAAAAGCCTGCTTACTGAGGTTTTTATTCGGAACAGGTGTACTTATCTCCGGTTTTTCCGGATCTGCTGATTTTAAAGAAATTTATCAGATCCAGGGTAAAGGTGACTGTTCACCTTTTAAAGGAAGAACTGTTTTTCTGAAAGATAATATTGTTACCGCTATATCAAAAAACGGTTTTTTTATTCAGACCCCTCCGCAGAGAAGTGACAACAATCCGGAAACATCCGACGGAATATTTGTTTATACAAAGGAGAAGCCGAAATTAAAAGCAGGCGATATTGTTGACGTAAAAGGAAGGGTCAAAGAATTTTATAATCTGACTGAAATCAGCATCCACGGAAAGCCGGTCATAAAAGGCCGCATAAAAAGCCTTCCGGAGTTTACTGCAATAGACCTGCTGGCCACAGAAAAAAACAATCTTGAAAAATTTGAAGGCATGCTTGTATCAATACAAAACCTGCGCCTAACAGCCCCATCTGACAGATTTGGCGAGGCCTGGATTTCTTATACGCGGAAGAAAACACCAAAATCATCCTACAGTGATGTACGTATAAAAATCGATCCTGACGGTATTGGAAGCAAAAACCTTATCTTTTTTTCCGGCACTGAAATAGGTTCTGTAAAAGGAGTCCTGAGTTACTCCTACGGATCATACAAAATTTTACCTGTACAAATTTCAGGTATAAAAAAAAGAGCTTTTTCTCCTGTGCGAAAGAAAAGAATTAACGAATTTACAGCAGCTTCATTTAATTTGTACAGGATGTTTGACACTGAAGATGCACCGGATAAAAAAGATCCTGTATATTCTGGGAAAAAATATCAAACCTTTCTTAGAAAACGGGCAGGCTATATTGTAAAAACATTATTGTGTCCGGACATAATTGCAGTGCAGGAAGTTGAGAATATCAGCACATTGGAAGATCTCTCCAAATGCATAAAAGTTATAAGCCCCAAAAACTCATACAAACCCTTTTTGATTAACGGAAACGACCCTTCGGGAATGAACATAGGATTTCTTGCAGGAAGCTCCGTTAAGGTGGATTCTGTTGTTCAGTATTACAAGAACTCTGTGTTTACATGGAAAAGCAAAAAACAGATTCTTTTTGACAGACCCCCTGTTGCTGTTTTCTGCCATCCTGAAAGCAGAAAAAAACTTAACCTTGCAGTAATATGCGTTCATCTGAGATCCAGAATTGGAATAAATTCAAAAGATTCTCTCAGGATAAAATTAAAAAGATCAAAACAACTGGCATATCTTTTAAAATTGATCAATAACTTTCAGGATAATTACAGAAACATAAATCTTATTGTAACAGGTGACTTTAACACGGTTATTCACAGCAGTTATTTTCCTGAGCAAGGTAGAAATTATATAAGAGAGCATAACCATCTTCTTTTTAACGCAAATTCATTAATTCAGAATGAAAAACGCTATTCTTTTATTTACAGAGGGGAAAGTACCTGTTTTGACTATATGTTCATATCAAAAAACATTGCAGACTGTGTAAGTAAAGTACAATTCGGAAGAGGAAACTGTGACTCCCCGGAGCTTCTTAAAAACAATCCTGCTACAAATTTACGGGCATCAGACCATGACGCTGTTGTTATGTATCTTGATCTTAAATGTATTGGAGAAGGAAGATGATTAAAATTGACATTCCAGGATTAAAAAAGATAGATTTAAAATATCTGATTCTTGATTTTAACGGCACTCTTGCAAAGGACGGAATACTGATAAACGGAGTAAAGGAAAAATTGATTAATCTTTCGGGGAAAATAGAAATTTATGTAGTAACTGCAGATACATTCGGTCTTGCAGGTTCAGAACTTAAATCCGTCCCATGTCAGCTTACAATAATAGATTCTAATGATCAAGCCAAAAAAAAAGAAAAATTTATAAAAAGACTTGGGAA
>QNDG01000135.1 GCA_003645915.1 Candidatus Zhuqueibacterota bacterium
AAACAGAATGCACTTCTTTTCCTTCCGGGCCTGTCTGATGAGTAACCAAATTCATTCCTATAATATTTTTTGCATTCTCTTTTGCTTCTTTGGGATCAGAGGCCAGTTTAATACCCCCACCCTTGCCCCTTCCTCCTGCATGGATTTGAGCTTTTACAACAACTCTTTTACCTAGCTCTGCGGCAACATCTGCAGCTTCTTCAGGAGTCTTTACATTCCGCCCTTCAGGTACAGGAATATTATAAGACCTGAACAGCTCTTTTGCCTGATACTCGTGAATTTTCATTTTCCATTTCCTTGTAAAAAGTTAGTTTGCCGATCTTTTTCGTAAACGATTACTGAAGAATACAAATTAAAATTTATACTTTTATTGACTATTAATAGTTTTTATTTGCCCGGTATCCGGATTTAAATAACAGATTTATGATTGTAGGATCGTATAACAGATCATTAGTATTTTCAAGAACTTTCCTGACAAGCGTCGTGTTTCCAACCTGTCTTGCTCCTACAATTATTACAGCTTTGCCGCTGTTTATCTTTTCTTTGATTTTATTTTCTAAGGTTCGTAAATACATTGTTTTTCGGATAGAAACGCCCGTTCGTCATCATAATGACCAAAAGTTATAACTAGAAGTTATTATGATGACTTATTGTCATTGTTTTCAAGTTTGCTACAATAATAAAGTAAAAAGAATTAAGGAAATAATCAATAAAATTATGCGTAATTTCTGCACCCGGCAAAGCTAAATGCATGTTCAGGAAAAAATATTGTGCTTGATCTCTTTACGGCTAATAATATTATTATTTATCCTGTTTACAGGGATTTAATGTGATATATTTTCAACCAAAACTCAACTGTTTCTTCTGTGTCTTTATTACCTGATTCAGACTTCTCCTCTATTGTATAGAATTCATCTTTTGTGCATCCAATGGGATATTCATTGTCCTGAAAGAAAACCGTTTTTAATAATTTCAGGTTTGTATTCCGTATTTCCATAACAAGCAGATCTTCGTAGTCTTTTAATGATACTGCAATATATCCTTTACCTGAATCTATAAAATACAAATTCATTAAGACACTCATTTTATTAACAAATTTGCGCCTTGTTTCGGGTTTTAAATTTAAATACAAATCTCCCTGAATCTCCTTTGGTACTTCCCTGTAAACCGGAGATTTCTTTCTTGATATCTCCTGCTCTGATGAAAGATCTGCTGTATTAAGCTTAAATATCTTATCTCCTACAACACTTGACAAAAACAGATGACCTTTTCCGTCATAACATATACCTCCTCCATGTGATACGGATATCGGATACTTATATTTTTTATTAACAGGATAAAGTTTCTTTACCAGATTTCCGTTTCTGTCAAAAACAAATAAATTATACTCTTTGGCACTTAAGACATAATAGTTTAAAGAGTCATCAACACAAAATCTGCGTATGGGGACATTACATGATATTTTACTGTAACATTTGCCACTGATGTCTATATTCTGAATTGTACGCGCCTGGAAATCACTGAATAATATTTTTCTTTCCCTGACAATCAATTTTTCCGGCCAGATATACTCGCCCGGCCCTTTTCCGGTTCTCCCCAGTTTTTTTATTCTTCCTGTTTTCCTGTTATAATAAAAAATACTTCTTGCCCAGAAATCCGTATAAACAAATAAACTGTCGTCTAATTCTGCCACATCAATTGGCTGAGATATTGAATTGCTGTCACCTAATAACAGAGAATCAATTAGTGTAAACATGCTTTTAAATTCTACCGGCTTATCATTCTTATGTGAACATGATAAAAATGAAATAATAAACACCGCTGTAAACAGCATGTAAAAAAATATAACATTCGTTTTTTTGTCTCTGATAACAAAAAGCGGTTTTCTTTCTTTCATTATTCAGTCTCCTTAAAAATTAAAACCACGCTAAACACTTAATACTATTTCCCTATTCTTTGAAACACAATCTTCAGCTTAATATATTCTTTGCTTAAGCATCATTATATAATTATCTATACTATCCCTATAAACAACTGTCCATTCCATAAAGACATCCATGTCGGCTCTATTTTTTATTTATGGTCAATTTGAATTTATCTACATGAGGATACTCCTCTGAATAAGATGCATATAAATATCCCTTAGAATCAATTTTAACCCAATCTGCATCTACCAGGTTTAACTGTTTATCAGTATATGTGCATAGAAGTTCCCCTTTCTTCATGTCCCAGAAATCAAAATAGTACTTAGTACAGTTTTTTACTCGGCCGTATTTTCTTCTGTAATATTTACATAATAACAGATTATCAGATATTTCATTTGAGAACGTTACTATCTGCTCTACACCTGTTGATATATCCAACACACCGGACTTTTTATCCGGAGGTTTAAAATATGGAATACGTCTTTTATAACTTTCTGTCAGTTTCCCGTCGCTTAAAAATCTTCTGATTTCATACGGATAAGGAAAAGCATAAAAGATTTCATTGTTTTTGTTTATATCTATATCACCAAAATAACCTGAATTAACAATATTCAGACTATCTTTGCCATGCTGTCTTTCACAAAAAGAGGCGACTCTTGGGATTCCTTTATTTATTTTTAAATTATAGTAGTCAATCAAATTCCCCTTAAATAAAAGCGGATGAGCAAGGCCATATACTTCAAATGGTTTTCCTACTTTTATTAAACTTGTTTTAGGTCTGACTTTTTTAACAGTTAATATTTTCCCGAATCTGTTAAATACAGTAATGTCATTCTTTCTATAATCAACTACATATATATTCAGCAGGCTATCAACATCAATGGAACGCGGTTGAAGAAACTCACCGGGGCCCTGCCCATAATTACCACCTATAACATTTACCAAATTATTATTTTTATCATAAACTTTAATATTCAGGAACTCACTATCCAGCACATAAATATTACCGGCATTATCAAAACAAAAATCCTGTATTTTTGCAAATATTTCATTTTCAGAACCATCATTTTTACCAATAGTGGAAACCTTTTCCAATTTAACATCTATTACATTCTCTTTTCGGCTTGCACAAAACATGATTAAAACAGCAATATTCATCATCACAAATAGTCGTTTTTTCATACCATCCTCCAATATAGCCATTTATTACAGTTATTATCATATATTCAACTGTTCTCCATTACCAGTAATAACATTCTTCAGGAAAAATCTCTTTAATAATAGAGGATGTCCCATAAGTTTCTGTTTTTATTGACACCTATTCTTTTGAGTAATTATATTATTCTGCAGCGCACATTTGGTATATCCCTGTATCTTTCGATCTTCCACAGTGTGTAGCACATAACATGGCTGATAAAAAAATACGGGAAACAAAAACAATACTTTAAATTAAAAATAAAAGTTGAGCTACTTACATCTCCTCAGGATACTTCCTGTCGAACATAACCTCAATAATCTCACCCAGTTACATCCAATTCTATTACCTGTTCTTCAACCTGCCTGTAAATTCATATTTCAACAGTACAGGATTTCTTATTTCATCCGGCTTTTCGTCATGATTTACAAACGGCCTGAAATAAATATATTTTCTGTATGAACCTGTTATTAAAAAACCATCCGGTACTCTTATTGATTTCTTATTAACAACATCTCCTTCTTTGGAAAAAACCTCAATATACTTCCCTTTCCTGCCGATATATTCTGCATAAATATATTTACTACTGATAAAACCTATACGATTAAGAAGAGTGTTTGGCATTCTGCCTTTGGTTCTTTTAAAAAATTCAAAAATCCCCTCGGTACCAGGCAGCAAATCTTTATCAAGAGACTTAAACGGAACATACTTACTTTTAAAACATTTTATAAGTTTTCCGGAAAGGTTATACTTAAATATTTTATCTTCAACAGCATTAGCTGCATATAAATAATTATCCGCATCAATTAAAAGCCCTCCGCCAATAAATCTTTTTATTGCATTTTTATATTTTCCTGAAAATCCGAGTTCCATCATTATATTGATATCATTGTTCTTTAAATCATAATAGAGTAAATAATTATCTTCCAATCTCTCCTGCCAGCAATAAACAATCAGGTTAGAAAGAGAATCAACACAAAATTTATCTGACACATAATATTTATCATTTCTGTAATGGGAAAGCAAAGTCCCGTTTTCATCAAATTTTAAATAATATTTAAATATAACTCCCCAAAAACCATTATGAGGGTCTTTGTACAGAGCGAGCACTTCATTCTTAACACCTGGCAGTTCTTTTTCAAAAGAAAGTTTTTTGTATCTTTTATTTTCTCTGTCTATCCAGAAAGCAGACATTAATACAGGATCTCTTATAACATACTTTTCATCTCCCAACACAATAACATCACTGATATCGCCTATAAGGAGTGAATCAATATCAAAAGAAATTGTATCAACAAAAGTAAAATATCTGTTAAATGATTTATATTTTTTATCCCTGCAGAATGAAGCGTCTGCTATAAAAGTCAGCGCTAATATCGCGACAATAATTTTTGTGCGTATTTTGTTCACAAGCCGCCTCTTTTGTTATTGATAATTTTAATTATTTACAGCCCGTAATAAAATATTTAAATCAGGAATTTAAGCTGAATTCTCATTTTTCTTTCAAATAAGTGATTATAAAGAAAAAATATTCCAGTAACTTTGTACAGTGATAATACCTCATAGTTTCTGATAACAGGACTATTTTTATTTCTCTAATTTAAATCTATAAAATTTATGGCTATCACTGCCAAATGCCCATAAATCTTCTCCTTTAACGTAAATCATTGAGATATTATCATTTATCCCAATGTAGCATTTCGTTATTTTTCCTTTCATTTCTGCTTCATACATAACCATTCTATCATTGACATTACTTAACATAAGTAATTTATTTTCATCTGTCACTACGGCATCTTTCCAATAATTCAGTCGATAAGTAATATTAGCAGGTGCCTTTTTATTATCTTTAATCCACTGTTTCTTTATCAATTTACATTCAGGCAAATTTAAAGGTTTAGCCCACAATTCTTTCCCGTAAGGGCTAAACATTCTGATAAAAGGTATCGAGCAATGAATACAATAAACATATTTTTCTGATGTGACTACAGGTAATACTCTGTTTTTATATACATCGGGTATTTTCCCTTGTTTAACCAATTTTTTACCTGAATCAAGATAATTCTTCTGACTTCCGTAAATTTTCCCATATCCCTTTATTAAATCATTATATAGAGACTTCTGTACAATAAGGCTCTGCGAATCATATGACCCGGGATTAAAATAATATTCGCCATTGTCTGTAAATACAATTCTTGAGCCGGATAAATATAATGACGTTATTGGCGGAGCGTGATACGATTGTACATATTTCCCATCCATTGAGAATATCTGAATACGATTATTATTACAATCCAGAACTGCCAGATTGTTACCCACTATTCCAATTCGCATAGGATGATTTAGTTCCGAAGGGCCCTGACCTGTACTGCAGAATCTTCTTATAAAATCACCATACTCGTTAAAGATTACAATGCTGTTATCATCCTTATCACAAACTACTATTTCATT
>QNDG01000136.1 GCA_003645915.1 Candidatus Zhuqueibacterota bacterium
ATTACAAATACCCGAGGAATTTTCAAAAACCCATATTAAAAAATAATCTAACCGCCTAATTTTAAAATAGTTACAAACTATTTTTCTGATAATACAGAAAATAGTTGACTTTTAAATTTAATTGTGCTATATTTATTGTATCCGGGATTAGTATCAGAATCATACAAATTTCAGATATTAATCTCAGGAAAGGATTTTTTATGAGTCATTATGTTGATATAGAAACAGAAATTCAGAATCAGGGCGCTTTAATAAGGGCTTTGGAACGACTTGGTTTTAAAAATAAGATAGAAATACATTCTATTCCTCAAAATTTATATGGGTATCAAGGGGACCTCCGAAAACAAAAAGCTAATATAATTATCCGAAGAAAATATGTTGGAATAAATGCCAATGATATTGGATTTGAAAAAACTTCTAATGGTCGATTTATTGCTCATATCAGTGAATTTGACCATAATAAATATGGTGAATCATGGCAGAAAAAACTTTTTGCTTATTATGGTGTTGAAGCGGCTAAAATTGAATGCGAAAAAATGAATTATACTTATACTGAAACAATTGATAAAAAAGAGCGCCCTTGTCTTAAAATAATGATATAAGGAATAAAAAAATGCCTGAAATTATACTTACCTTTGAATTAGATGGAAAAACAATTCACAAAGAAACTAAAGGTTTTACAGGATCCGATTGTATATCAAAATCAAAATTTATTGAAAATGCCCTTGGGGGTAAAACAAAAAACAGAATGTTTAAATCAGAATATTATGAAAAAGAAAAAACAAAAGAAAACAGGTCCAAAATTAGAAATTGATCTTATATTTGACGGTAACCAAGTTATAAGTCCTTGGTACCACTCCAAAATTGCTCCAATATTATGTTCACTATGCAAAGAAAAATGTTCAGATAAGAAATGTCTGAATGTTAATCCATATTGCGGATAATGAAAGAAGGTAACTCATGGTCTTTTTATTTGCCATGATAGGTCTCATATTTCTACTATGGTATCTATCAAAGGGATTAAAAAAACTCGGTTCTTTTCTTGAACAATTAGGAGAAAGAATTGAAGATGAAAGAGCATTAAGGACAAAGACTAATGCCAATATTGAAAAGCTCATATCTCAGATAAAAGGAGCTCAAAAGAAAAGGAATATAATAAATAAGGATACTGATGAACAGTATCTCAGAAGAATTAAAAAAGAAATTGATGAAATAACAGGAGATTTATAATGAATCTAATATTTAATAAAGAAAATTTTAATTTCTGGCAATTTTATATGGATAACTATAAAGAACTTGAGACTATTATATGGAAATTTTGTTGGAAATATAAAGATATGTATGACCCTGACGATATTCATTCCGAGATTTTACTCCGCTTACACAGGTCTCATTTTTATAAAGACTATAAACCGGAGCTGTCTAATATAAATACATATCTTACTAATATTATAAAAGGCTATGCTGCAACTATAGCAAATAACCATAGAAATAAAGAAAATTTTTATATGAAAATTAAAGAGAATCAAGAAGAAAAAAGATGTTTCCATAATCAATTTTTTATTGAAGATATTAATGGAATGAAAAAAAGAAATATTGTCCATAAAGGCGCAATATCTGAGAAACTTCAAGTCAATCCCAATTTTGATAATCATATATTAATCGATGAATTAATATCAATGGTACGGTCAAAAGTACCCGAAAGAGAAAAAAAGATTGTAGATTTTCTTTCTTTGGGTTATTCCAGAAAAGATATAGCCCATGCTTTTAAAGTAACAGTACAGGCTGTAAGTAATCACTGTCAAAATATAAAAGATACGTTTAAAAAAGTCTGTAAACTTGAAAATATTGTTTTTGGGAGTAAAAACAATGTGTAAAAAAATTTTTTTAAATTATATTCTTGCAGGATATCCTGTTTTATGGATAGAGACCCATGAGGAATATCGAGCTCTATTAACTATGATTGATGAAGTGTCTAAAGCAAAAGACCATTATTATATATATACATGGGACAGAGTTGACGGGATAAAACTCAAAGAAATAAAAAATGGTGTATTAAATACTGGAAATCTTGAAGATGATACGGTTCCTTTAAATGACCCCGCTATTGCTCTGCAATGGGCCGATAATCAAATGCCGGATAATAGTGTCCTTTTATTACAGGATTTTCATCACTATCTTAAAGATAATGATGATGTAATTATTCGTAAAATCAGAAATATAATACCTAAGTTTAAAGCTACCGGTAAAGTTTTGGCTATTCTTTCACATACTGTGAGTATTCCTTCTGATATTGAAAAAGAAGTGACTGTTATCTCCTTTAAATTACCAGGTACAGATGAACTTAGACTTATTTTGAAAGGAGCATGTGAAAGTGCTGAATTTGAATATCCGAAAAATGATGAATCAATTATTGAAGCCGCTAGGGGAATGACTTTCTTTGAAGCAGAAAATGCTTTTTCACTCTCTCTTGTTGAAAAAGGTGAGTTTAATGTCTCTCTTATTAATAGAGAAAAAGCATCAATAGTTAAAAAAACCGGTCTTCTTGAAGTTCTGGAAGTGAATGATACAATAAATGATATTGGTGGATTGGATATACTAAAGGGCTGGCTAACAAATCGTTCAAAATGTTTTTCTGAAGACGCCCGAAAATTCGGCATTAAGCCCCCTAGAGGTTTACTCCTTGTTGGAGTTCCCGGTACAGGAAAATCATTGACAGCTAAAGTAACGGCCAGTATTTTAAACAGGCCTTTATTAAGACTTGATGTTGGTAAAATATTCGGAGCTTATGTAGGAGAATCTGAGTCTAATGTTCATAAATGTCTGAATATTGCAGAAGCAGTAGCGCCATGTTGTCTGTTTATTGATGAGTTCGAAAAGTTTTTCTCTCTAAAATCTGACTCTCATGATACATCTAAACACGTTTTTTCAATTTTTCTTACATGGCTTCAGGAAAAGACCGCAGATGTATTTATCGTTGCTACAGCTAATAATGTGGATGAAATCCCTTCAGCTATGTTACGAAGCGGTCGATTTGATAAGTTGTTTTGGGTTGATCTTCCTAATAATGAACAAAGGGCGGAAATAATTAACATTCATCTGTCCAAAGTGAACCGGGAGTCTAAAAACTTTGATATGGTTAAACTTGTTGAAGCATCTAAAAATTTTACCGGAGCTGAAATAAAAACTTGGATTGAAGAGGCTCTTGTTTACTCCTTTAATAAAGGTAATGAGCTCAACACACAAGATCTCGTAGAGGTCTCTAAAGTAATAATTCCTATTGCTCAATTAACAGCTGATGAAATAAATAAATCTCGTCAATGGGCTATAGATAGAGGTATTATTAATGCTTCATCAAATATTAAACCGGTTCAGATAGAAACATTAAAGAAAAGAAAAATATCATTAAAATAACAATCATAAGAGAAAAATATTTAATCAATCTTTTTCTTCTCTTTTAAAGGAGCATATCATGAATATTTTTAAAGACGGGGTTCTTATAAATGTGACGGTAAATTACTGGAGTGGCGCAAAAATTCTAAGTCCTGAAGATTTAGGACTAAAGAAAGAAAATGTATCGGATGCTTTTAAACTCGGTAATAAGGCACTTGTTCCGAGAAGCGTTATCAAAAAATTCAGGGCATTAGAAGCCCGGGCTCGAAACATTGTTGATTTAAACAGTTTTAAATTTCCCATAGGTAATGCCCGTTTTATTCCAAAGAAAAAGTTTTTTAAAATACTCAAAAAATTGGAGAAAATCAGATTTGAATATATTCAACTTACAGAGCAACTTGTAATAAATTATGATAAATACAGGAAAGAAATGCAACCAATTTACCGGGATGCCGCAGAAAAGGCTTTCTATACCAGTCTTCCTAATTCCATAGAGTTTAATATTGAAAAAATGGAGCAGAAAAAAGAACATTTTGTTAATAATTTTCTTATGCGCGTTGCAACCTTTTACCCACCAGTAAATACTCTTCGTGACAGATTTTCATTGGGATGGGATATTTATGAAATTGCACTGCCTCGAATGAGAAAATTGGACAGTACTGAAATTGTTAAGGGTCAGATAGCTGAAGAGGAATACAGGGTTCAAGTTCATGAAAAAATCGGTAAATTTCTTGATGAAGTGGTGTCTGTATTACGTCAGGAAACAGTAGAAATCTGTAGTCATATTGTAAAAAACATTCATTCCGGAAAAGTTGTGACAGGTGCAACTATTAAATCTTTAAAAAATTTTGTTGAAAACTTTAAGGAATTGAATTTTGTCGGGGATATCAAAATAGAAGAAGAACTGGATAATCTTCAAAGAAACTTTCTTGATGCCTATTCATCCGAGCAGATAACAAAACAGATTGATCTGCAGAGTGAATTGAAACGCCGTCTCGGAAAACTGGCAAAAATAGCAAAAGAAACAACTGATATCAATTCAATAACCGGTCAGTATAAGAGGAAGATCTCATGGAAAGAGAATAGAGATGATATAGAAAAAAACTAATGAAAAAGGAACTGATTTAAAAAATTCGGACTCAGTCATAGACAAGTGTCCACTTATCTTTGAACAATTCCTACCGTTCTTTAAAAAACTATGAAAAACTCACATAGCCATATAAGATTGATAACGGGATTCGTAAGGGCCCACATGTCGACAGGAAAAATCGTTCGGAGACAGTATTCCGATGTCAGAGCTGTGTTCATGCTGACAATGCAGATGTTGCGGATGATCGGAATATATTGGAACGATTTCTTACAGGACCTTACGGCGCCTGTTACAGACCTTATTTGGTTCATAGTTAAAAACGTTCAAGTTTTAAGGAACGGTGGAATTGGTTCTGAATATATATATCTGAGAATTATGAAATTATTAATTAATAAAATAAATGAATGATACCCAAGATTTGGGTCATAATTTATTTTCTTCTTATGAGACAATACTTTTATAAAGAAAACGGTATAACTAAACGTTATATTTATTGTACGCTCTGTAGTTCAGGTCCTTATAAAGAAGAAGATGAAGGATATGATTTTTTACGATTAGGCGCAGAAAATACTCCCATAAATTACTGTAAAAAATGCGGTTTAATCAGGGGCTATAAACTAAAAATCAGAGAAGAAAAATTTAAAGAAGCTGTAATTGAAAGTAATATTCATTTTATAATAGTAAGATGCAAAGATAATAGCTTATATACATCAGTAAGTGGTCTTACTTTAGAAAAGGCTCTAAAAAATATGAATGTAGGAAAAGGGCCTAATTATACCAAGCCAAGTAGTAGGAGACCCGTAAATTTAATATTCTATTTTTCAATAACTGACAAAAAAATTGGTGGCAAAATAAAAAAATTATTTGATTCATGGGATATTAATCAAAAAGAAAATTATATTAATTCTGCATTATTTTCTTTTGATTCATCAGAAAAGCATGAAATTGAAAAGATATCTAAAGTCTCACTCATAAGGACAGAATAAATATTTGTCAAATAGAATAAGATTTTAATATAAATATTTTAACGATAGGAGAAATATATGAAACATTTTCTTATTCCATTTTTTATTATACTATTTA
>QNDG01000137.1 GCA_003645915.1 Candidatus Zhuqueibacterota bacterium
ATTACAGGAAAAACCTTCTGTACAATATTAAACCAGAACTGCGGCTGAGAAAACATAGACGGCTCCTGAAAATTACTGACAGGTTTTCCTGTTTCAAACATAATATTCTGAATTTCAATTCTGTCATTTCTGTCAGGATTATAGCCAACTGCATTTTCAACAACAGATCTCAGCATGGAAAGTTCTTCAGGTGTTCTCGGTTTGTAATTTACAGTTTCAACACCATTAGCATCTGTAACTCTTTCTTCAACTCCGTCAACAAGAACCGCCACGGAAAGTCTTTTTATATTCCCTCCTGAATCTGTTATTCTCTCAACGGTTTTAGGCACCTTGTAATTTGTTATAGAATGCTCTAACTGTCCTCCGCTGGCAGCTGTTGCTGATCCGTCTGTACTTCCGGCTTCATCAGTACGTTCTTCGCTTAATATGGCAACATTTTCAGGATCATACTTTTCTATTGTTCTGTCAATCTGTTTAAAATTAAGTTCTGCAGTAACTCTCACAATAGACTTACCCTGTCCCAGTACTGCATCAAGCATGCTCTGTGCTTTTTTCTGAAGATTAGCTTCCACCTGCCTCTGAATATCAAGCTGACCCGAACTCAAACCTGCTGTAGTTTCATCCTTCCACGGATTGGAAAGGATATTTCCTTTGGAGTCTATTATTGTCACATTCCCCGGTGTTAACCCTTCCACGCTTGCAGCAACAAGATTGGATATTCCGGATATTTGCCTTCTTGTCAATCCGGAGCTGGCTCTTATTTTTAATGCTATAGATGCAGTAGGCTGTTGCTGATCTTCCTGAAAAAGCCTTTCCTGAGGCATTACAATGTGAACTCTGGCAAAATCAATTCCGTCAATACCCATTATAGTTCGTGCAAGTTCTCCTTCCAGTGCCCTCCCAAAATTCACTTTCTGAACAAAATCCGACAAACCGATGTTTTTCTTATCAAAAATCTCATATCCCACGCTTCCGGTAGACGGAATCCCCTGACTTGCAAGTTTCATTCTCCACTGGTAAACCTTGGGAGAAGGTATGTAAATTGCCGTACCTGCAGCTTTAATTTGATACGGTACACTTTCCGCATCAAGAGCCTGAATAATCTGATCAGCCTCTTTTAAATCAAGATTATTAAATAAAAGCGCATAATCCGGCTTAAGCGCCCATTTCATCAGAAAAGTGATTCCAACTATTAATGCCACCAGTGTAACTAGAATTGTCAGCTTTTCTCCGAGAGAAATTTTCTGCAGAGATGCTGCAAAACCTTTAAATGAATTCTGATTTCCGGCCATTATATCACCTTCCCGTAATTAAACCTGCATTCTCATCATTTCCTGATATGCCTCAAGAAGCTTATTTCTTATCTCCACAACAAGCTCCAGACCTATATTTGCCTTTTCTGCGGCAATCATTACATCATGGATATTTTCCGCTTTACCTGAAGCCATATCAGAGACCTGTTTTTCAGCATCATTTAACAGATTATTTACATCACTTAAAAAAGAATTTATTGTCTTTTTAAAGCTTGTATTTTCAGCAGAACGATTCTCCGGTCTGTGATTTATCATGTTGTTCTGCTGCGAAACAGGATTAATAGCCACTTTTTTTCTCCCTGCTTTTTTTATTAAAATGTAAGATCAATACTTGTTCCCTTTGTTTCCGGAAGCCCCGTATCTTCAGCAATTTTCTGATATGCATTAACTCCGAAACCTGCCCTTTCTTTTGGGAATAGAGCATTAAGCATACCCCTTTCTGCAGTACTCAAATGAGAAGAAAGAGGTTTTGAAAAATCAAGCTCAACTTTTTGTGCTTTATTTAATTGTTTTACATGATCCCCGAAAGTAAGTCCGGGCTTGTCCTTCACTGTCCCACTGTTAACTGTTTTGTTTACAGGTCTTTCATTCTGCGTTACCGCTTTTCTGTTATAATTTACATATGAAATATTTGACTGATTTACCTTCATATCCCCTCCGCTCAGTATCAGATATCCAGAGCCTTTTTCATCATTGATTTTGCTCCGTTCAAAACTGTAACATTTGCCTCATACACTCTTGAAGCAACCATCATATTTGTCATTTCCTGTACAAGATTGATATTGGGTTTTTTCACATACCCGTTTTCATCCGCATCCGGATTGTCTGGCTCATAAACAAGCTTAAAAGGCTCATTCTGTTGTTTAACCTCAGCAGTACTTACCTCAAACTCACTGTTTCCTGATGATTTTCTGCCAACACTTATTGGTCCTGTACCTCTGACCAGATCTGATCCGTTTTTCCTTGAAAGTTCACTTCTGAACAGGTTCCCAAATCGTCCCTCGGCTGACCTTGCAGCTCTGAATCTAACTCTTCTTGGCACATAGGGACCGCCTTCTTTGGTGTTTGTTGTTTCAATATTAGCAATGTTTTTGGAAGTGGCTTCAATCAGACTTCTCTGAGCCGAAAGCCCTGATCCACTGATTCTGAATATTGAAAACATCTTTCCAAAGCTCATAGTTCAGCTCCTCCGCTTACTTAAAATCTCCCCCTGATACTTCCTTTAAGGGCCTGAAATTTCCCGCTGATTATTTTAACAGCACTTGCATAAAGCAGTTGATTTTCAGCAGATTCTGCCATTTCTTTTTCCACATCCGGTTCCGTATTTTCAACTTTAACTACTGCGGATTTTGTAGTAACCGAACCAAGAGGAAGATGTCTCTCATCCTCCGTAAGCCCTGCTAATCCAGTGGACTGCTGTGCCAGAGAAAGGCTTTTCTTAAAATCAACTTTTCTCGTTTTATATCCTGGTGTCGAAGAATTGGCAATATTGCTTGCTATTACTTTCTGCCTCTCACTGGCAATATCAAGAACCCGTTTCATTAACGGAATTGTTGTTTTGGAAAATATACTATTGATCATAGTTTTTCTCCTGATTATAAATAACCATCTTCTCTTTAAGCAAGCCCTGTGCCACTGAAAATAAGATATGTTTTCTTTGAGAGAGTTTTTTAAGTACTTGTTTTATAGTGTGTTAGAAAAAACAAGAAAACCCATTTTATAAATTAAACAAACAGGTCTTGCATGATACCGGTTAATAATTAACTATTTGGGGTGTATATTCTATCTCTTGGCAGGATATTAATAAAAACTAAAGAGGAGCTTGCTACCGCCCCTCTTCACTAACTGCTTTTTCAGCTTCAATAACACCGTATTCTCTTAACTTGGTTCTCAAAGTTTTAATTGTAATTCCAAGGGCCTTTGCAGTACGTGTCTTATTATGATTTAACTGACGGTAAGTTTTTAAAATGACTCTTTTTTCCGCTTCAGCCAGAGATGTTATTTCTCCGAAATCGCCCCCATCTTCGAGAAGCTCTCTGTTATCTTCAAGAAATATAAAATGCTCCGGTTTAAGCACATCTCCCTGGCTCATAATAACCGCTGTTTCCATACTGTTTTCCAGTTCTCTGACATTGCCTGGCCAGTCATAGTTAACAAGTAAATCCATTGTTGAATCTGCAATACTCTTTTTTCTGTTGTACTTATCATTGAATATCTGCAGGAAATATTCAATAAAAAACGGGATATCTTCTTTTCTGTTTCTCAGAGGAACAAGGCTTATTGAAACAACATTTAACCGGAAATAAAGATCTTTTCTGAAAGTTCCTTTTTTAACCTCTTCTTTCAGATTTCGGTTTGTTGTTGCTATCACTCTTACATCAACACTTATACTCTTGCCTGAACCGACTCTTTCGAATTGCTGGTATTGTAAAGCCCTTAATAATTTTGCCTGGACCTGCAGACCCAGCTCCCCTATTTCATCAAGAAGCAGAGTACCCCCGTCTGCAAGCTCAAATCTTCCTTTGGATCTCTGTACAGCTCCGGTAAATGCTCCTTTTTCATGACCGAATAGTTCACTCTCAAGCAGGGTCTCAGGCAGCGCAGCACAATTTACCTTAATAAATGGTTTTGATGCACGTCTGCTTATTCTGTGAATAGCATTTGCTATTACCTCTTTTCCAACACCTGTTTCTCCCTGAATCAGTACAGTGGAATCAAGAGGACCCACCATTTCAATCATGCTTTTTACTTTCTGAATTACCGGACTCTTGCCGATAATTGTATCCGAGACTTCTTTTTTCTCGAGCTGTTCCTTTAGAAATTCATTCTCGTTTAATAGTGTTTGGTGCTGAAAAACTCTGTCAATCACTATATCCAGCTCTTCAAGTTCTACAGGCTTTGTAATATAATCAAACGCTCCTTTTTTCATTGCATCAACAGCAGTTGCAACAGACCCATATGCGGTTATAATAACCACTTCTGTTTTCGGAGCTGCCTTTTTAATATTCTCCAACAATTTCAAGCCATCCATCTCTTCCATTTTCAGATCGCTGATTACAAGATTAAAATTTGCCTTGTTAATTTTTTCCATTGCTGCTTTTCCGTTTTCTGCGGAAGAAACATCAAATCCCTTGCGGGTCAGAACATCTGATACAAACCTGCGTAAAATAGGATCATCCTCAACTACCAATATTTTTTTATCAAGCATAATAAGCTCTCCTTAGCTCAAAGGAAGTATAATATTACACGTTGTTCCTAAATTCTTTTCACTCTCAATTGTTATTTGCCCATGGTGAAGATTTACAAAATTCTTAGCAAGAGCAAGGCCAAGACCAAGGCCTTTTTCTCTTGTTGTAAAAAACGGAACAAATGCTTTTTTACAGACTTCAGAATCCATGCCTGTTCCGGAATCAATAATTGCAAGGTGCACGCTGTTATGATTTTTTATTTTTGATATCTGTTCTTTTATTTCTATTCTTATTGTCCCGCTGTTTTTAATTGCCTTGACACTGTTATCAAAAACTGCAAGAATAACCTGTTCAAATAATACAGGATCAATATTAATTATTAACTTCTCATTCTCCGGCAATTTATATTTAACTCTTATGTTTTTCTGATTTAACTTATTCCTTTTGATATAAAATTCAGCTACATCATTAATAAATTTAATCAGATCAACAGGTTCAAAATGGGGTTTTACAGGCCTTGTATAAATCTGGAACTTGGAAACAATTTCATCAAGTTTTGATATTGATTCGGTTATATGTGATATCATTTCCTTTCTCGGATCATCTTCATCCAGGGATTCTGAAATAAGATCAACATAACCTCTTATTCCTCCAAGAGGATTCCTGATTTCATGAGATACAAGTATTGCCATCTGATTTAAAGCTGTCTGCGTTCTGATTTGCTGCATCTCTTCTTCAAGGTCCTTTATCTTTGTAAGATCACTCAGGACTTCCACAGCACCAAGAGTATTCCCACTGTTATCCTGAACAAGAGAAGTGCTGTATCGCACAGGAATTATCTTACCGTTTTTTATATGCAGTTCCTTCTCTTCGTGAAACAGAGATTTCCCGCTGGTTAATGTATAAAGTGGAGAAAAACGATTGCTTACTTTTTGGGTAAACAAATCATTGTAATGCCTTCCAATAACCTGAGATGCAGGAATACCCGTAAGTTTTTCAGCACCATTGTTAAAAAGTACAA
>QNDG01000138.1 GCA_003645915.1 Candidatus Zhuqueibacterota bacterium
CCGAAAATAAGGATTAAAATAACAGGAAAGATCAATGTCCCGATAATAAATCCTTTTGTTTTGAATCTGGTTATATATTCGCGTTTAATAACTGCCAGTACTTTTTTGCTTATCATATTTCACCTCCCTGCTCTGAACTTCCCACTGATTCCACAAATATCTCATTCAGGGATGGTTCCTTTATTTCAAATTTTTTAATAACTGCATTCTGCATTGCTGCTTTCAACACATTTTGTGCGTTTCCCTGAGGACCAAGGCTTATTTCAACCATATTTCCGTAATTGTCATATTTTTCAATATCTTTCAGATCTTTCAGAAAATCATCTTTACCGTCATATTCAATAAGAACATGTTTGCGGCCGAAATCCTGTTTAATTTTACTGAGGCTTCCGTAAAGCACCTGCTTGCCCTTATTTATGAGAATTAACTCTTCGCAGAGTTTTTCTGCTGTCTCCATAACATGGGTTGAAAATATAATTGTTGTCCCTTTTTCCTTCAGCTCAAGAAGAAGGTCTTTAATTAAAAGCTGGTTAATAGGGTCAAGGCCGCCGAAAGGTTCGTCAAGTATAAGTAGTTTTGGTTTATGAAGAACAGTGCCTGCAAACTGGATTTTCTGCTGCATACCTTTGGAAAGTTCCTCGATTTTTTTATTTTTCCATTCAGAGAGTTCCATTCGTTCCAGCCAGTAATCAATTTCCTTTTTAATGAAGCTTTTGGGCTTGCTTTTCAATTCTCCGAGAAAAAGAAGAAGATCCTTTACCTTCATTTTTCTGTACATTCCACGTTCTTCCGGAAGATAGCCTATCATATCAGATGCAGTCCTTGCATTCTCATCACCAAGAATTGCAACTTTACCTGAATCAGGAATAATAATATTCATAATCATCCTGATTGTGGTGGTTTTTCCTGCACCGTTAGGACCGATAAATCCGAAAATAACCCCCTCGTCAATTGAGAAAGTAATGTTGTCCACAGCAGTAAAATCACCAAAACTTTTGGTTATTTTCTCAACCTGAAGTACTTTCATACCCCTCCTCATTTGTTTGGTCATAACTTAAATAAACTGTCTGTAATACCGGATATCAGGCATGTTTTTTAAATTTCATTGACCATCCGGCAAAAAAGAAATTGGTTCATCTTAAAAATGCTTTTATTTATAAACACAGATCACGTTTTAATATTCATTTCTTAAAAATTTAACTAATAAGTATGATTCTAATGTAATTATCAGAACCCGATAAGTCAACAAAAATATTACATGCGATAAATAAAAGCGGAAAATAAAAAAGCGAAGCCGGACAAAGAATATTAATCCTTTGTCCGGCAATAAATTGTTAATTCAAACTTATATAATTATTCGTCCCGAACTGCCGCCGAATCTGGGATTAACAATGTTATTAAATATTGATCCGAAAGAATAGGAAAAACCAATAGATGTCCAGTAATTATAATTTGTTTCAAGGGCATATCTTCGCAGAAGGACATCTTCCATTTCCGGGCTTTCCCTGCGCAAATTCAATTGATTATGAATCATGGAAATACCGCCGTACAGATTTATTGAAAAACCTTTGAATACTCTCAAAGACAGATCAGTATTTATGCTAAGATAGTTTTTGGAAAAATCGTGAAGGTAGTGAGAACCTTCAATTGAGGTTTCTACTGTACCCCACGGCTGTTTAAACTTCAGTGCAATTTCCAGACTCTCGTCAAACAGAGCTTCTTCTGTTTTAAAGTAAATTGTTTCAGCATCATAGTAAACATACTTTGCTCCGATTGTATATAAAAAGCGAAATTCTTTTCGTGTTGATTCGGAATAGGGGAAAATATTAAATTCCACTGCAGGTGCAATACGATATTCTGCTTTTGTGTTCTGAAATGTTGATGAATTGATTCTTGAATATCCTCCCACAGACCAATGACTGGAAATACTTTTAACAATTGTTCCTGAAAAACCCTTGGTTTTCCTGCTTGTCTTTATCCAGTCTTCTTCCCATTTATATTTATCCTCACTATAACTTGCATTTAATAAAAATCGCATCTTCCAGTTTTCTGTAATACGATCAGCGGAAAATGATCCGTAAATATATTTATTCCTTGATGATTTTTCGCCATTAAACCAGCCTCTGATTCTTGTACGAAAAACCCAGTTATTCCACCTGTCTTTCTTGATCATGGCATCCTTAGGTTTTGTGTATTCAATGTTAATATCATTTATTATGGGTGTACTGCTGATAAACGGGACAAGGCCGATTTTTAAATATTTCACAAGTTTCTTTCTGATTATGTCTGCTGTGTCGTCGTTGTTTGTAGTAAAAACAATTGTATCGTTTTTTGTCTGATAATTATTTTGTCCCAGATATGTAAGAGTATATTCGGTTCCCCCGCTTCCGGTTGTTCTGTTTGTTATCATAATATGTATGTCAGCATTTTTTCTGTCATAAACATAGTTCACAAAATTAACTTCAGTACGTATAAAATCCATATCACAGAACTGGCAGTCTATAAATACTTTTGGAGACTGTTTGTCTTTTCCCTGGCTGCTGGATTGAGAAAAGCCGGATAAGAAAATAAGCATTAAGAACATGGCGGTTTTGAATTTCATTATTTCCTCCTGTACGAATTAACGGGTTTACTTTGTATGCACACACTAATTAGACAGGAGTATAATGAAAAAAGTTTAAATAAATTTATAATTATTTTTAAATACTCTGAAGTTAAATGTTTTTAATTCTTTAGGGAAAAAATGACATACCATACTCTACTCCATGGTGAGTCCCTTGTCCGGCTCAGGACAAACTACGTCGAACCATGAAAAAGTATAGGGTATAAGTGAAAATGGAATATAGAATAGGATCTGAGTCCCGAACACCAACTTTTTATTTCAGATTTATTTATCAGCAAACTTCGTAAACCTGAAATCTGTAATCAACTTACCCACTCTTTAATTCTCAACACAGCATTAACCGCTATCTGCACATCGCTTTTGTCAGGATCACCTTCAGGAAGTAATCCCGCATCCGGAGGATACCTTGTATCAATATACACAGAAGATAAAAGCAGTGATTGATTTTCTGTAAGCGGTACTTTTATCCCCAGTTTCTCAACCTTTTTACATAATGCATTAATATCGTGAATTCTCGGAGGTATAACACCTTCTTCTTCCAGTACTCCTTTTAATATTTTTTCCACGAACTGCTGTGCATGAAAACATATTGATCGGTTAAATCTATTGTCCTTTTTTGATAAATAGATAACAAGCTCGTAGTCTTCTACCGCAAAATCAAACCAATTTCGATCAACTTTCTGCAAATTATCTTCTTTCAAATAAAATTTTACCGTTTATTATAACATCCTTTATAAATGATCTTCCATCCTTTTTTAATTTGTTAAATTCATCAGGTGTATAAACAATCACATCCACAGGCTGTTCTGTAGCCAGAATCTTTCTCACTTCAATTCTACGCCATAACGGCCTCTTTTTCGTTTCTTTTACAATTAATAAATCTATATCGCTATCTTTATCAAATTTACCATTAGCTCCTGAGCCAAAAAGTATTACTAATTCCGGTTTATAAGCTTCTTTCAGCTTATCAACCAGATTCTTCACATTATCCATATATTTTTTTTATTAGCTTTCATAATCAGATACCGGATATTTAATATATCTTAATTAAAAATTAAAATAAATTTACCAAATTGTCAATAAATCTTTTTCACTACCAAAAATTCATCTCTGATAAATCTGTACATACATTCCACGATTTACCAACCTGTCATTTAGATTCCGCAACAGCGGAAGAGAAATTTTATTATCTCGCAACGGAGGTAAAGAAAAGACAAGGATAAGGGGGAAGTGAATAGCGAAAAGTGAATAGGTTTTGGGGCTGTGGATGATTTTCATTAATGTGAGATCGTTATATAATTGTCAGAAATGTTGTTGTTAAGACAAACAGAAAAAGGGTATAGCGGGATAATTCAGAGGCAGGATTCCTCGTGCCTCTTTTGCCAGCATCTGAAATTTTTTTTAAAAGCCGCTATTTTGTTATGATAAAAAATATGCCGTCCCTGCGGAACTATACTTAATTTTAATATCCACATTCTACAAATATACCGCCCCTACGTGGCTTGGGCTTATTCTAACCGCAATAATTATTTCTTCACTTTTTTATAATGAATACTTTTCAAATTGTCCTGTTCCTTATCCCGTTAGAGACAACATATTTATAGCAAAATGATAAACAAAAAACTAACGTCCCGTAGGGACGGAATAGAAAATTATATAAATATCGAACACTGATTTTTGATTTCAGATTTATTTATCAGAAACCTTCTGAAATCTCAAATCTCCAACCAACATTCGATATTCATCTTTAATAATAAAAGGAATGCATGTATGCATTCCCTACCGGGTTATTCTGTTTTGATGTTGCAAGGTCGCTGACGTTTAATTAAGACCTCAGAGGTCTGCAACTGTTTTTAAATTCAAAATTTCTTCTCTCTTCTAATTCGTGTTAATTTATCCTACCATTCACCTTCATAGCTTCTGATCCTGTATCCCCACAAAAATTTCATCTGTAAAAATCCATGCTCTGCTTCCTGCACTTGGGTGCCACTTAGGCAGAACGCCCCTGTTCTTCGCATAAATTTTCAGATATCTTGCTTTGATTTCTCCCGGATCTGCGGTAAAATCCTCAATTGCAGACTCTGCCTTTGCATCTGTTTTTGGATAAACCCTGATCGGAGAAGAAAAAGAAACCGAATCATCTGAAAAACTGAATTCCACCCATAAAGGAAGCATTATCCACGGTCCCGTCTGCTGAAGAAATCCTATGGAAACGTTTTTAATTCTTGTGCTTTTACCGAGGTCTATGACTGCTTCAAAATCCTCTCCGAAAAAACCCAGCCACTTCCCGTCTCTGAAGTTCCTGCTGCCTCTTTTTCCGTCAACAAGTGTAAAAAGCCCCAGTGCAGGATATTTGCTGCTGTACATATTTTTAAGCACAATATTCTTAACTCTTCCATTATAAACATAAACATTGCGCTTAAAGGGCCCGAACACCTTGCCGCGTTTTACGGACTCTGCGCTTATTTCCGATGTTTTTGTGATTAAAAACGGTGACGTGTAATCAAACGGGCCATTGATTTTCCCTGTTTTGAGCTCCTTTACAAAATATCTTATTTTGTCTGCCGGCAACGGAGTTTTTAAATAAATTCTTCTTGATCCGGAAAAAGTACTGTTGTCAGGCATTATCACAACAGGATTTTCAGCTTTTTTAAGACCGGATAATAATTTGTCGTATTTGCGGAGATTCCTGTCAAGCCACCACTTTCGGTTCTCAATGTTCCACAAGCGTATATACTCTTTTTTAAGAATGCCAAGATCCGATTCAAGGCCTTTAATATTGCTTAAATATAAATTAGTTTTTCCGGGATTGTCTGCCTGTGCAATTGCTGTTTTAAGCAGTGATTCTGTTTTCTCTTTTACTGATAAGAACTTTACTCTTTTAAGAGCAAAAA
>QNDG01000139.1 GCA_003645915.1 Candidatus Zhuqueibacterota bacterium
AAGGGAAAGGAGAAAATCTGTGGAAGGCTTTGTATGTTGCAAAAGGGGACATAATTGTATATATTGATGCTGACATAAAAAATATTCATCACAGGTTTGTTTACGGGCTTTTGGGACCGCTTTTGACAACAAATCATATTAAATATTCAAAAGCTTTTTATGACAGACCTATAAGTTCCGAAGGAGGCTCTCTCCGGCCGTCAGGCGGAGGGAGAGTTACAGAGCTGGTTATACGACCTCTGTTTTCTCTTTTGTTTCCGGAGCTTACCCAGATAATCCAGCCCCTGTCAGGTGAATATGCTGCATACAGGGAGATTCTGGATCAGATTACGTTCCCCATTGGTTACGGAGTTGAGACAAGCATGTTAATGGATATTTATGAAAAATGGGGACTGAACGCAATTGGACAGGTTGATCTTGATAAAAGAGTCCACAGAAATCAGGATACCCTTGCGCTTGGCAGGATGTCTTTTGGAATTCTGCAGACCTTTTTATCAAGAATGCAGAAAACCGGCTTTATAGAAATAAACAGAAAGATGTACAGTAAAATGCTTCAGTATCATGCAATGGACAAGGTTTACAAACCAAAGATTTACACAATCAAAGAGCAGGAGCGGCCTCCAATGGTTCAGATTTCCGATTATCAGGCAAAATTCCCGAACAGAGTTAAGGCAAAGAGTTAAACCAGCGCGTATGAAAATAGCATATCTTCACTTTCATCTTAAAGCCGGAGGCGTTACATCTGTTATTAAACATCAGGTCCAGGCGGTGGAGCCTGATAATGAAACTTTGGTAATATCTTCTTCAGATAAGTGTACATTTTGTAATGGTTCGGCAGTTTGTGTTCCGGAACTGGGTTATGATTCTGATCAGGAAGCACCAGCTAATGCTTTGATGCTTGCAGACAAAATCCAGAAAGCAATTACTGATAAATGGCCTTCCGGGTGTGATGTTCTGCATGTTCATAATCCCACTTTAAATAAAAACAGTTTTCTAATTGATGCTCTCAGTATACTGCAGGAGAGAGGTATAAGACTTTTTTTACAGATACACGATTTTGCAGAAGACGGACGCCCCAATGCTTATTATAAAGATCCCTATCCGGAAAACGCACATTACGGTGTGATAAACTCAAGAGATTATGCTGTTCTTTTAAAAGCAGGGCTTAAAGAGCAGGGGGTTCACTACGTGCCGAATCAGGTAGTGCCTTTTCCCGAATGGGAGGTTTCAAACAGCGGGTACATTCTTTACCCTGTCAGAGGCATCAGAAGAAAAAATACAGGAGAAGCAATTCTTCTGTCTCTTTTTTCGCCCAAAGATCATCCGATAGCAGTAACTCTGCCCCCGAACAGTAGCTGGGAGAAAAAAATTCACAGTATGTGGAGAAATCTGATAAGGGACAAGAGACTTAATGTACATCTTGATATCGGACTTAATGAGGATTTTGAAACTCTTGTCAGAACAGCGTATTTTATAATTACAACGAGTGTAAATGAAGGATTTGGTTTTGCATTTTTAGAGCCGTGGACAGCCCTGAAGAATGTATTTGGAAGAAGAATTGAACACGTTTGTAAGGATTTTGAAGAGACAGGAATGATTTTTAACGATTTTTACAGCAGGATCCTTATACCCATAGATTTTTTCGACATGGAAAAATTTTGTTTGAGAAGAGAAGAATTAATTGTTAAATTTGGCAGATTGTACGGTGTTGAGCCTGATAAACACAGGATAAACAGATCTTCTTATCAGTTATCAGAAAAAGGCCTGATTGATTTTGGAATGCTTGATGAGCAGAGCCAGAAGCAGGTTATTTTAAATCTTGCAGACAACGAAAAAAAACGGAACAGGATTAAGGCAATAAATCCGCATCTTGAGAAGATGAGAATATCAAAGGAAGATGCTGAAGTAATTAATGAAAACAGGCAGGTTGTTGTAAGAGAGTACAGCAGGGATAAATACAGACAAAGGCTTCTTGATGTTTATAATAAAGTTATAAACGTCGATGTTTCTCACTCAATAAACAAAAAGGTTGTTCTTGAATCGTTTTTCAATCCTGTAACTTTCTGTATTTTAAGGTGGCCTGATGTATAAGTGTGATTTTGTTGATATTATTAATAAATATTCTACCCCCCTTTATCCGGTTAAAACAGATGTTTCCCCTGTTTTAAAACGATCTGATAAAATAAAATGTGTGATTTTTGATGTTTATGGTACGCTGATTATCTCAGGTTCAGGCGATATTTCCGCTAACCAGGTAAATCTTTCAGGATCAGAAGAAAGGATAGAAGCTCTTTTAAAAAGATATTCAATTAAAGCGGATACTGAAGAGCTTCACGTACTTTTTAAAAAAAGAGTTGTCAGTATTCATGAAAATCTGAAAAAACAGGGTGTGGATGTTCCGGAAGTAGATTATCCTGATGTATGGAAATCTGTAACAGGGATTACAGATCGGAAAAAAATCGAATGTTTTACATTGGAATATGAAATGATTACAAACCCTGTTTATGAAATGCCCGGAGCAAAAAATATTTTGTCTTTTTTAAAAAAACGCAGTATTTTAGCAGGTATAATATCAAATGCTCAGTTTTTTACTCCTGTAATTCTGGAATATTTGCTGGGCAAAGAGATTTATCCGGGGTGTTTTGATCAGAAATTAATTTTTTTATCTTATAAATACAGGCGCGCGAAACCTTCGGAATACATATTTAATAAAGCAGTTGAAAAGTTGTCTGATTTCACTATTTCCCCACACCAGGTACTTTATGTCGGAAATGATATGAAATCGGACATAATTCCTGCTAAAAAATGCGGATTTAAAACAGCGCTTTTTGCCGGAGATAAAAGATCCTTAAGAACAAGAGGTATGGGGATTAACGAAATACTGAAAAATTCCGATAATATAATTACGGAGCTAAGCCAGATAAAAGTATGCATTTAAGGAGAGAGCATGTATTCAATTAAAAATATCAGGAATATCGGGTTTATATCAACACGGCTGAAAGGTACTGACGGAGTATCCCTTGAAACGGAAAAATGGGTTGATGTTCTTGAGAAAATGAGATACAACTGTTTTTTCTTTGCAGGAGAAGCTGACTGGCCTCCGGAAAGAACCATGGTTGAACCTCTTGCACACTATCTTCATCCCAAAATTCAGGAACTTCACAGCCATTTTTTCGGAACAAAAACAAGATCGTACAAAGTTACGGATAAAATTCATGAACTAAGAGTTATTTATAAAACAGCTCTTTATCAGTTTATTGATGCTTTTAAAATAGATATGATTATTGTTGAAAATGCCTTGTCAATTCCCGTAAACATACCACTTGGTCTTGCAATTACGGAATTTATTGCTGAGACCAACATTCCTGCAGTTGGCCATCATCATGATTTTTACTGGGAACGGGAACGTTTTATGGTCAATTGTGTTAATGATTATATAAACATGGCTTTTCCACCCAGTTTAAATTCTCTTCACCATGTTGTGATAAATACTGAAGCCAGAAAGATGCTCAGTTACAGAAGAGGTTTGTCATCTCTTGTAATACCCAATGTTTTTAATTATGACAGGGAACCGCCTGGAATTGACGATTATAACAAAGATGTACGCCGTGATCTTGGGCTTAATGAAGAGGATATTATTTTTCTTCAGCCTACAAGGATTGTGCAGAGAAAAGGAATTGAGAGTGCTATTGAGGTAATCCACAGACTTAAAGATTCCAGAATAAAGCTTGTTATAACGCATTCTGCCAAAGATGAAGGAAAGGAGTACTATAAACGGGTTTTAAGTTATGCGGAACTTATGGATGTTCCGATAGTTATCAAACCAAGCATTTTTTCTGACAAGAGAAGTACAGGCCCTAACGGCGAAAAAATATACAGCATATGGGATATTTATCCTCATGCGGATTTTATTACGTATCCCTCCAGTTACGAAGGATTTGGCAATGCATTTCTGGAAGCTGTGTTTTTTAAAAAACCTATTCTTGTAAACAGATACTCAATCTATCAGCAGGATATTGAACCTGTTGGTTTTGAAGTTGTTGCAATGAACAATTATGTAAATGACAGAGTAGTAAAAGAGATAAAATATTTACTGGAAAATCCTGAAAAAGTTGATGAAATGGTAGAAAAAAACTTTCATCTTGCATCACGGTTTTTTTCCTATGAAGTTCTGGAACAGAAATTAAAAACAATTCTTGTTAATTACGGACAGGTTTAACTTTTCATACTTTATTATAAATTTAGATAATTTTTAACGGATTAATATATCCCCCATAGATATTAATGTATAATCGGATTTGATCCTTTTTTGAAAAACCTTAATAAAGGGAATCGTATTTTTATTAATTGATTTAATTTATTAAAGAGATTTATAGGTGACAGGAGTTGCTATGGAACAAACAGGATCAGGCAGCAGTGTATTTACACCGGAGATGTTTGTAAATAATTTTCTTTCACAAAAAAATATTTCCAAACAGGAAACAGGAATCTCATCAGTTGTTGTTTTGTCATGGACAGCAGGTGTAATACACTGGTTCGGATCAAAGACAAAAGCAAAAAAGATCAAATCCTGGATATTTTCCAATACATATCCTGTATATCAGGCAGAAATTAACAATAAAAAAGTAACGTTTATACAGGTGGGTATGGGAGCTCCTGCAACTGTTGCAAGTATGGAAGAGATGATAGTATGCGGGGCAGAGGTTTTTATTGGTCTTGGGTGGACTGGTAGTTTAAGAAAGGAAATAAAAACCGGTGATGCGCTTATACCTGTTGAGTGTGTTGTTGAAGAAGGGACATCTCCGCACTATGTTCAGGATGCATCATTAATAAAACCTGATAAGGATATTGCAAATATAATAAAAAAAGCCGGTAAAAAGAACGGCTTGAATATTACTCCAAACATTCAGTGGACAACAGATGCACCTTACAGAGAGCTCAGATCAAAGGTTTATGATTACGGGAACAAGGGAGTTTCCGGAGTTGATATGGAAACTTCTGCAATGTATGCACTCGGAGTGTTCCGTAAGGTTTCAGTATGTAATCTGCTTGTTGTTAGTGATGAACTGTGGGATACATGGAACCCGAATTTTTATTCCGCCATACTGAAAGAGTCTTTTGAAAAAGCACAGGATACTGTTCTTGGAGCTGTGGAGGAGATTCTATCTGTTAAAAATTAAGACCGTTACCCGAAAGAATAGTTTGCAATTATGCGGAGTCTTTTTAATTATAACAAAACCAGCAAAAAATAATTAGAAAGGGTGTTTGAATTCTTATTAATTATCTTTTACCTGAAATTTTCATACCCTACTTAAGTTTTAAGTTAATAGTTTATTTATTGAATTTTCCAAAGAGGATTAAGATGGCATCTGATTTAAGTTTTGTTGAATTTGTTGCAGAACAAATGGAAGATGCAGGTTTAATTACATACAGAAAAATGTTCGGAGAATATGCTCTTTACTGCAATGGAAAAGTAACAGCTCTTATTTGTGACAATCAATTGTTTGTA
>QNDG01000140.1 GCA_003645915.1 Candidatus Zhuqueibacterota bacterium
AAGTTATGCATTTAAATTATTTGACATTTCTTTGAAATCATTGAATACATCAAGAGCTCTTCCCGAGTCAATGGCCTCTTCTGCCATTTTTATTCCCTCTTTTATGGAGCCTGCTTTACCGGATACGTAAATTACTGCACCGCTGTTTAACAGTACAAAATCTCTTTTCGGGCCTTTCCGGCCGCGAAGAACAGAAAGCGCTATTTCAGCGTTTTCTTCAGGGCCCCCGCCTTTAATTTCTTCCAATGAACATCTTTTGAAATTAAAATCTTCAGGTGAAATCTCTTTTCTTGTTATAGTTCCGTTTTTCAGCTCAAACACAGTTGTAGGCGCTGATACTGATATTTCATCAAGCCCGTCTCTGCTGTGAACCACCAGCACATGGTCTGAGCCCATGTTTAAAATAGCATCTGCAATTACACGCGCTGTTTCTTCGGAATAGACTCCTACAACCTGTCTTTTTACATCTGCAGGATTTGTAATGGGCCCCAGCATATTGAAAATTGTTCTTATACCCATCTTTTTTCGTACAGGCATAGCATATTTCATTGCAGCATGAAGTCTGGGTGCATACAGAAAACCAAAATTGTTTTTTTCAATGCACTCAGCCATCTGGTCTGAATTTAAGTTGATATTTACTCCGAGAGCTTCAAAAAGATTTGCACTCCCGCACCTGCTGGAAACAGAGCTGTTGCCGTGTTTAGCCACTCTGCACCCTGCTCCTGCTGCAACAATTCCCGCAATGGTTGATACATTAAAGGTATTTAACCCGTCACCCCCTGTTCCGCACGTATCAACAAGATATTCATCCCTGACTCTTACCTTGTCAGCTTTTTGCCGCATTGCATCTGCAAACCCCTGTACTTCATCTGCTGTCTCACCCTTTACTCTCAGGCCCATTAAAAGCGCTGCAATTCTTGATTCATCAGCTTCTCCTCTCATAATTTCCATTGCCGCTTCCCTTGCCTCAAAGAATGAAAGGCCTTTTCTGTTTGATACTTTTTCAATTGCACTTTTAACACTCATAACTTCCTCCTTGAAATCCTATAAAAAAAGCCGCGGGATTAATTCCCACGGCTTTAATAATTCTGAAAAAAAGGCGGGAATCAATCTTGTGCGTTTCCCACCTTTTTCTTAATATTATTTATACTTCACTTACAGGCGGGCGCAGAACATCCAGCGCCACCACCATGCAGAAAAAGCTGTGTTGTTTTTTTGTTTTTTAATAGTATTTTCTAAATTTGCCTTCATAATTAAACAGATAATAAAAATTATTTTTGATAATGTCAACAGAATTTTTTACAATCTTCAAATTGATCATTTTGAAATCACTTATTATTTTTGTAAATTTTAATCATGAAAGAGACTTTTATTGGTATAACAATCGGCGATCCTTCAGGAATAGGATGCGAAATTACAATTAAGGCTCTTGATATATTAAAACCTTTTAATAACTGGATTCCCGTTGTATTCGGAGACAAATCAGTAATTGATGAGATGATCAGTCTCCTTAAAACCAAAATTAATTTTCTCCCCTATAATCCGGAATCCGGATATAATGAGAATACTGTTTTTTATGTTGATGAAAATGCAGTATCCGGGCCTGTTGTATATGGAATAGTTGATGAGGAATACGGAAGAGCCTCTCTTATCTATCTGGAAAGCGCAGCACAAATGGCTTTACAAGGACAAATTAATGCACTTGTAACAGGCCCTGTAAACAAGCGCTCATTAAAAAGGACAAAAAGCGGCTTTATTGACCAGACTTCCATTCTAAAAGATCTGTGCGGAGTTAACAGCGCAGATACAATGTTTCTGACAGGCAAACTAAGAATTTTTTTCCTCACCCGCCATATACCTTTAAGAACAGTACCGGAATCATTAACTACCGGACAGATTCTGGATTATATCAAAAAATATATGGAATACCTGAAAAAATTCGGAATTGTAAAGCCCACACTTGCTGTTGCAGCATTAAATCCTCACGCAGGAGATAACGGACTTATCGGATCGGAAGAAATTGAGATTATCAGACCTGCTGTAGTCATGGCACAAAAGGAACTTCTTGATGTAAGAGGCCCTGTACCTGCTGACAGTGTTTTCCACCTTGCAAAAGAAGGTTTGTTTGATGCTGTTATGTCTCTTTACCACGATCAGGGGCACATTGCTGCAAAAACTCTGGATTTTTTCAGAACAGTAAGTTTGACTCTCGGACTCCCCTTTTTACGAACCTCCGTAGATCACGGGACCGCATTTGATATAGCAGGCAAAGGAATTGCATCTCCGGAAAATATGGTTGAAGCGATTAAAGCAGCTTTGACCTACCATGCATATTTTAAGTAGCCTGACAAAAGATATAAGTGTGCTATGTTCTTATATGATTTCATTTAGACCACAAGAGGAGTAATAATAAAATAATCTTTGATTCTTTATATAATACCATCTACTGTCAAGCAGAAACAGGATAAAAAAACCCGATTGTACTAATTTATACAAGCTTTACTGGTAATTAGGTTCATATTAGTCCAACATTTTAAATTAAAACTTTTTTTATCAAGTCTCTAACACTTTGATTATTCTGATGTTAAGATACATATTTCTTTTTTTAGCTAATCATGGCACTTTTTTTGCAGATTTATAGTTGAATGTATTATTTAAAATATGAAAGCATTATGTACAATAAGGGAAGACTAACAAAATATGAAAAAATTTATTTTTATGATTTTATTTCTATATCCGGTTTTTATAAATGCACAACAGCAGGAAATTGACAGCCTTAAAACACTTCTTCCTTCTCTTGATGGAACAGAAAGAATAGATGCTATAAATAAAATTGCATTTGACTATTATACTATTTTCCCTGATTCAGGGATCAAATATGCAGAACATGCTTTAAAGCTTTCAAAAGATATTGGGTATCAAAAAGGTATTGCAAAAGCTCTGCAGAACAAAGGAGTTAATATTCACAGAAAAGGTGATTTGAAAATTGCATATGAGTTATATACAAAATCGCTTGAAATATTTAATAAACTTCAAGATCAGATTGGTATATGTGAAAGTTATATTAATCTGGGATTATTTTACTCAAATATAGGTAATAATGAAAAAGCTTTGGATTACATTATTAAAGTTATAGAAATTGCCGAAGCTAATAACGACACTTTGAGATTGATTAAGGGATATATAAATCAAAGTCTTATCCTTAGTAATACAGAGCAGTATGACGAAGCTATAAAACTTTTAAATAAAGCAGAAGAACTTTCTATTAAAACAAAGGACTTATTAAATCTTTCAATTATATATATTGATTACGGAGTAATGTATGCAAATAAGAATAATATAATAGAATCTGATAAATATTACAGAAAAGCAGAAAAAATATGTGGGAAAATAGGGAATGTCTCAGCGCTTATTACTGTATATTTAAACCTTGGTGTAAACAATTGGAAAAAAGGTAATAAAGATTTTGCTATCCAATATTATGAAAACGCTCTGAAAGGAAGTGAAAAAATCGGAGAAAAATCGCGAACTTCCTTAATATATTATAATCTGGGCAGTATTTATCTTGTTAAAAACGACTACAAAAGTGCTTTGGCTTATTTTAACAAGTCTCTTAAATTAGCAGAGAAAACCGGAGCAAAACGTGATTTATTATATCCTTACTGGGGGCTCCATACCTATTACAAAAAAATAAATAACTGTAAAAATGCTCTGAAATATCTGGAAAAATATAACGAAATCAGCTATGAAATATACTCAGAAAAAGGCAGAAACAAAATTCAGGCTTTAAATATTGCTTACGAGGTTCAGAAAAAAGACAGAGAAATGGAACTGCTGAAAAAAGAAAAAACTCTTCAAAATTTAAGGATTCAACGCCAACATCTTTTATTATGGCTTCTTATAACCGGATTTGTAATTATCCTGATAGTTGCGAATACAATTTTAAAAATGTATAAATCTCAGCGTAAAATTAACTCAGAACTTGAAATTGCAAACTCCAAAATAAAAGAAGATGAAAAAAAGCTTGAAAAAATCAATAAAAAACAGAAAAAATTATTAAAAGAGCTCGAAGAGCTTAATCTTACAAAAGACAAATTTTTTTCCATAGTTGCCCATGATATTAAAAGCCCTCTGCAGGTTCAACTCTCCGGAGCAAGACTTTTATCCGACAGAATTAATGATATGGATAAGGAAAAAATAAGAGAGATAGCTTTGGAACTAAAAAAGAACACAATGCACCTTTTTGATTTACTTGAAAATCTTTTAAGCTGGTCAAAGCTCCAGCAGGGCAGGATGGAGTATAAACCAGTCAGAATACAGCTTTCTGATATGCTGGAATCAATTATCAGCCTTATGGAACCCGGAGCTGTTCAAAAAAATATTGAGATAAAAACAGAAGTTGACAAAGATATATTTATCAAAGCTGACGCAAACATGGTAAAATCTGTCATTCAGAATCTTATTTCAAACAGTATTAAATTTACAAACAGCGGGGGATATGTATCTGTTAAAGCAAAAAAAACAGGGGATAATGTGAAAATTATATGCGAAGATAATGGTGTGGGGATACCGGAAAATCTTCTTAAAGATATTTTCAGACTTGACAAAACCAGCTCCAGGCTGGGTACTGAGGGTGAAAAAGGAACAGGACTTGGAATGGTTCTTTGCAAGGAGTTTGTTGAAAAAAACAAAGGTGAAATTTCAATAGAAAGCACAGAAGGAAAAGGAACAAAAGTAGTAGTAATTCTTCCTGCAGGATAAGCTCATTACATTGAAAATCTGGTTAAAAATACATTCTAACTGCAGGTATTAATTAAAAGGGTTCTCTTCCTGTCACTTTTAACATATCCGTAACCGAAAAAAAGCGAAATTAAACAATATTTGTCTTGACAAAAAGGGTAGATTTATTTATATTTTTATCTCTTTGTGGAGGAGTTATGGCCAGACAGATCAAAAAAGGCAGGAAAAGCAGACCAAGTCAGGCTCTGCCTTTTACAAAAACAAATTATATTATTTTTTTAGTTGGTCTTATTTTACTTGTTCTTGGAAATATTTGCTTAAGTAAAGGTCCGTGGAATAGTTTCTGGTCTTTGGATCTGGCTCCGGTTCTTCTTGTATTTGCTTATGTTGTAGTAATTCCGGTAGCAATCTTGTATCACAAAAAGGACAGAAACTCTTCTGCTGAAGAGACAAACACTTAATTTACAGGGCGATTAGCTCAGCTGGTTCAGAGCACCTGCCTTACAAGCAGGGGGTCACTGGTTCGAATCCAGTATCGCCCACAAGGGGTCGTAGTTCAACCTGGTTAGAGCACCGGCCTGTCACGCCGGAAGTTGCGGGTTCGAGCCCCGTCGACCCCGCTCTAAACAGAAAAGCCTCACGAACTTTTTCGCGGGGCTTTTTTAATGTCCTCTCCTGCCGAAGATGTCAGATGTTTTATCTTTCCAATACACTTGTCTTACCCCGAGACAGGTTGTCTTTTCCTGAAATAGGTTGTCACTTTAAAA
>QNDG01000141.1 GCA_003645915.1 Candidatus Zhuqueibacterota bacterium
AGGGAAAAAGTCAGTATCCAATACACCTCCCGGGAGTTCAATACCATTTACTGTAACATTCTCCTCGTCACCGAAAATAGTGGGAAGGATTGTGCCGGCAGGAGGCTGCCACCCCATCTCAGGCTGAGGGGTGAAAGTTTTTTTATCAGCAGGGATGGGTGCATACATTGCTTTGATTCCAAAATCAATATGAAGGCCGAAAGTTTTAATTTTTGCCGAGTAGAAAAAACCGCTGTTCAGATTGGCACCAAAAGCATCTGCGAGAGGCTGAAGGTAAAGCTTTCCGTTAACAGATGTGTATTTTGATACATTGTCTTCAATGTCCTGTGCCTGTAAGTTGAGGATTGATGAAAAGATAAAAAAGAATAATACAAGCATTAATAATCGTTTCATGATTATTTCTCCTTTTTTATGAAAGGTACTTAATTAGAAATTGGTACATAAAAACTTAATATGCAACAAAAAAATATAAATTTATGAAATAGATCGGGGTGATCGTATCCGGCTTGTTTAGGATTAGCCGAACCACGAATTAATAAATTTAAGAACTAGTCTATTGTGAATTTATTCATCCTTTAATATATTCGTGCTAATTCGTGTAACTGTGTCCATCTTTTGACGGACGTGTCCGGCTTTTGACGGATTAGTCCGGCTTTTGACGGATTAGTCCGGCTTTTGACGGATTAGTCCGGCTTTTGACGGATTAGTGGATTAATTAGTGGATCCAAACAAATCATTTAAAAGGAGAGTAAACGGGATAATCAAAAATTTTTATCGCTAAAACCAAAAACAACATTGTTTTAAATCAAGAAAACTTATATTGACAATTTAAAATTTTTCATTTATATTTAGTTTTAATATTCATATCATGTTAACAGAGGAGTTTATGGCAACAACAAGTGATTTCAGAAACGGACTTGTAATTAATCTTGACGGAGAGCTTTTTACAATTGTCTATTTTCAGCATGTAAAACCAGGTAAGGGCGGAGCCTTTGTCAGGACAAAACTGAAAAATGTAAAAACAGGCCGGGTCCTTGACAGGACATTCAGATCAGGAGAAAAGGTTGAAGATGTAAGGCTGGAAAGAAAACATGTACAGTTTTTATATAATGACGGATCCCAGTTTGTGTTCATGGATACGAACTCTTACGAACAGATCTTTGTTGATCCTGAAAATGTCGGAGACGCTTCCAAATTTTTAATTGAGACCATGGAAGTGGAGCTCCTTATGCACGGGAATCAGGCTCTTGGAGTTGATCTCCCGATATTTGTTGAATTAACCATTACAAAAACAGACCCCGGTGTAAGAGGAGATACTGCATCAGGCGGCTCAAAACCTGCTACCCTGGAATCTGGAGCAGTGGTTCAGGTTCCTCTGTTTATAGAGGAAGGTGAAAAAATCAAGGTTGATACACGTACTGGCGAATATGTTGAACGTGTTAAAAACTAAAGCTGAACAGGGAGGCAATTTCCCATGGATTTAAAAATTATTAAAGAACTTGTCAAGCTTGTTGAGAAAAGCAGCATAAACGAACTTGACATCCAGGAAAAAGATCTGCAGATAAAAATCACTAAAAATCCGGAACAGCAGATTGCTCTTGGGCAGATTCAGCACATTCCTGCTTCGGTTCAACAGCCTGTTGCTGTTGCCCCTCAATCTCAGGGATCTTATGAGCCTGCGAAAACTTCCTCTGCATCTGAAAGTAAAAATGATAACCTGGTAGAAATACCTTCTCCAATGGTAGGAACTTTTTACAGAGCGCCGTCTCCCGGATCACCTCCTTTTGTTAATGAGGGAGATGTAATTCAGCCGGGCAAGGTTTTGTGTATTATTGAAGCAATGAAACTAATGAATGAGATTGAATCCGAAGTGTCAGGAAAAATAGTTAAAATTCTTGTTGAAAACGGGGAACCTGTTGAATTCAATCAACCTCTGTTCCTTGTAGAAAAAAATTAGGTATTTCTGTTGATAAAAAAGATTTTAATTGCAAACAGGGGCGAGATAGCCCTCAGAATTATAAGAGCGTGTAAAGAGCTTGGCATTGCTTCCGTAGCGGTTTACTCCCATGCTGACAAGGACTCATTGCATGTACGGTTCGCTGATGAAGCAGTATGTATTGGTCCGGCCTCTCCGCAAAAAAGTTATCTCAATATACCTAGTATTATGAGTGCAGCGGAAATCACAAATTCTGACGCAGTTCATCCTGGATACGGTTTTCTTGCGGAAAACAGCGAATTTGCAGAAATATGCGAGCAATCAGGACTTGTTTTTATCGGCCCCTCTTCGAAAATGATTTCCCAGATGGGAGACAAAATTTTTGCAAAAACAGTTATGCAGAATGCAGGTGTGCCTGTTATTCCAGGGAGTGAAGGCGGTATTGAATCTGCAGACCAGGCGCAATCTATGGCCAAAGAAATCGGATTTCCAGTAATTTTAAAAGCTACGGCCGGAGGCGGCGGCAAGGGCATGCGTATTGTACGCGATCAAAAAGAACTTGAATCCGCTATGTCCATGGCTCAGTCCGAGGCCCAGGCTGCATTCGGAAATCCTGTTTTATACATGGAAAAATATTTTGAAAGCCCCAGACATATTGAGATACAGCTTTTGTGCGACGGCAAGGGGAATGTTATTGCCCTTGGAGAACGTGAGTGTTCAATTCAGAGAAAACACCAGAAACTGATTGAAGAATCACCCTCTCCTGTTGTAGATTCCGAATTAAGAAAAAAAATGTTTGAAGCTTCCATTAAAGGAGCAAAAGCAGTAGGATATAAAAGTGCAGGAACTGTTGAATACCTTTTGGATGATTCCGGAAATTTCTACTTTATGGAGATGAACACAAGAATTCAGGTAGAACATCCTGTAAGTGAACTTGTCTATAATGTCGATCTGATCAAAGAACAGATTAAAGTTGCAGCGGGACATTCTCTTTCAGGAATGGATTCAACGCCTGAACCTGTAGGGCATGCAATTGAGTGCAGAATAAATGCTGAAGATCCGTTTAATGATTTTATGCCTTCACCCGGGAAAATCACAAGTTTTCACATTCCCGGCGGTCCTGGCATAAGAGTTGATACTCACGGATATGCCCATTACCTGATGCCTCCGTTTTACGATTCTCTTCTTGCAAAACTTATTGCATACGGGCACAACAGAGAAGAAGCTTTAAACAGAATGCAGAGAGCCCTGGAAGAATTTATTGTTGAAGGAATCAAAACCACCATTCCTTTTCACATGCAGGTTATTGATGATAAAAATTTCCGAAAGGGAAATTTTAACACTCATTTTCTCGAAAACTTTAATCTTAAACAAATAACAAATTAATTACAGGAGTACATTATGAATATTCCAAAAGATCTCAAGTACACAAAAGAACACGAATGGGCACGCATTGAAGGCGATACTGCTACAATAGGAATTACTGAATATGCTCAGGGAGAATTGGGAGACATAGTTTTTGTTGAACTTCCTGCAGTTGGAGATTCAACAAAACAGTTTGAGGCCTGTGCAAACATTGAAGCAGTTAAAGCAGTTACAGACCTTTACGCTCCGTTGTCAGGCGAAGTTATTGAAGTTAATGAAAAGCTAGCTGACACACCTGACATTGTTAACAAAGATCCGTATGGTGACGGATGGATTTTGAAAATTAAATTGAGTGATACTTCAGAAGCTGACAACCTTCTTACACCGGAGGATTACGAAGGTATTTTACCGTAATTTAATTTTTTAAACCCCTGTCAAATCAGGGGTTTTGTTTTTTAGTTAATTAATAAATAATACAGGAGAAGTCAATGCCGTTTATTCCAACAACCGAAGAGAACCGCAGGCAGATGCTTAAAACCATCGGTGTGACTGACTTTGACCAGTTATTACAATCTATCCCGGAGCAGATAAGATTTAAGGATGATTATAATCTGCCAGACCCTCTTTCCGAATACGAGGTAACAAAACTTCTTAAGAGCATTGCAGAAAAAAATAAGCACACCTCAAACAGTGTTTGTTTCCTCGGAGGCGGAGCTTATGATCACTTTATCCCTGCTGCTGTAGTGCACATTGTGTCCAGACCTGAATTTTATACAGCTTATACACCTTATCAGGCAGAAGTAAGCCAGGGAACACTTCAGGCAATTTATGAATATCAGTCCATGATATGCGACCTTACGGGAATGGATGTTGCCAATGCTTCCATGTATGACGGCGCATCAGCCCTGGCAGAATCGGCTCTTCTAAGCAGTAATCATAAGAGACGTCAGGAAATACTAATTTCCAAAAGCGTACATCCATATCACAGGCAGGTTGTAAAAACCTACTGCCACAGAAGCGGAATAGTTTTAAAAGAGATTGATATAAAAAACGGAGTAACTGATCTAGAAAAACTGGAACAATCCATAACGGATAATTGTGCCGGAGTTCTTGTGCAGCATCCTAATTTTTTTGGAAGTCTTGAACCTGTTGATGAGATTTCAGAAATCGTACACAAAGAAGGGGCAATTTTTACAGTATCTGTTGACCCGATTTCACTTGGAGTTTTGGCTCCTCCTTCCGAATACGGAGCAGACATTGTAACAGGAGAAGCTCAGGTTCTTGGCAATGCACTTGGATTTGGCGGGCCCTATGTTGGTATTTTTGCTGCAACAAAAGAATTAATCCGGAAAATTCCCGGAAGAATCGCAGGCATTACACAGGATTCCCAGGGAAGAAGGGGATTTGTACTTACTCTGCAGACCAGAGAACAGCACATCAGAAGAGAAAAAGCAACTTCGAATATCTGTTCCAATGAGCAGTTATGCGCGCTGGCTGCAACTGTTTATATGGCATTAATGGGTAAAAAAGGTATTCCAGCTGTTGCAAATCTATGTGTACAGAAATCTCATTACCTGGCAGAAAAACTTACAGGTATCAGCGGAGTAGAGCCCTTATTTGAAGCTCCTTTCTTTAAAGAGTTTGCTGTTAAACTACCTGTACCTGCCAAAGAGATCATTGATAAAATGAAAGAGAAAGATATTTTTGCAGGAATTGATCTTTCCCGTTTTGATTACAATGTTGATAATGCTCTTTTAATTGCTGTGACTGAAAAACGGACAAAAGAAGAGATGGATCAGTTTGCAGAGATCCTTTCTGAAATAGTTTAGGTAATTATTTACCATGATTTTTTTAAAAGGCTGCATATTGCAGCCTTTTTTATTTAAAGAGTTACGGAAAGGTTGCAACTGTTCTACATACAAACATCATCAAAACAGAATATATCTTTCATTATTATAAATGAATATCGATTGTCAATTGGAGATTTGTCCCGATTCTGATTATTATAGTTTTTCTGAAAGAGAATCGGGATTAAGAGATGATTGAATGTATGCATTATATCTGAGAGCTTGATAAAAGAGATGGTGTTTTCTTTTTATGTCAAAATCCCGATTCTGATTATTATAGTTTTTACTGAAAGAAAATCGGGACTTGAATTAACTGCAATTTTTAAAA
>QNDG01000142.1 GCA_003645915.1 Candidatus Zhuqueibacterota bacterium
GCTGAGGTCTCTGGAGATGTTGAGGTCTTTGGAAATGCTTCGGTCTCTGGAGATGCTCGTGTTTCTGGAGATGCTCGTGTCTTTGGAGATGCTCGTGTTTCTGGAGATGCTCGTGTCTTTGGAGATGCTCATATCTATGGAAATGTTCACTTGGGACGTGTTCCAGTAAATTTTAATTGTGACTTTGATCCTTATGAGTCTGTTATGAAAATTCTTGATCATAAAGAGATACTTCCGACTCTTCTGGGTATTGATTCCGGACTGGATAAAATGATTTTGGAAAGATTGAAATAATGGCTGAGAAATATGAGCTTGCTCAGAGCTTTATAGTTGTTAATAATATGATTTTTATCAGAAACGGGGTTTAATATGGATGCAAAATCAATAGCTTTAAAAGGGTTTCCGAATTATAAGGGATTCAAATTTTCATATCATATATGCAATAATCCTGTAATAACAGTAAGAAGTTATTGGGATGGTGGAAGCAGGACATATTTTAATTTTGTTAATTTCAATTCTTCTGAGAAATTAAAAGTATTGGAAGAGAGAAAAGAAGGGCTTCATACCTGTAAAAAGGTGGAATTGATTCCAGGATGGGCGCTTGTAGAACATTCTTTTTTTTGTGGAAAAGATACAGGTCTTACTGTGTTATTTCATTCTTCTGATAAAAATATGCTTCCTGAAAAGGCTGATTTAACAGACAATGAAAAGACGGTATTGATTGCCACGAGTTCATATAAAAATTCGTATGGTGGCCGAAGTAACATACGTTTTCATGAAGCACGCAGAAGTACAGGAATTACTCAGTCTGAATGGGATGAAACAAAAAAAGCTCTTATTAAAAGGGGTCTTTTGTTAAAGAACGGCGGTATAAGAAGTGAGGGCCGTTATGCAATAGGCTTATTATCTTTGAGTGAGCATAGTGAAAATTTGAAAGTTAAAGCCATTCCCCATAGAGAGTTACCTCTTCATATAGATAAAAAATGGTTATATGAGTCCTCAAAGAGAATATTTATTGACAGATTATCTCAACCGTCCTTCTGAAACTGTGAAAAAACTGAACACAGTCTTATAAGACCTGTAACGGGTATCAGGAAAACAGTTGGGGTAATCTTTAAGAAAGGTTCCATGAATTACCGGCCTGTCTGAGACGCACAGGAGGCTCTCAGATAGGCCGGTTATGTTTTATTAAGTATATTAAACACCCTTACTTTAAAAGGGCTTATAGAGGGGTCTACGGTCTTTTAAAGAGATTCGGAAAATCATATGAAAAGAGAAATCTGATTCGTCACAAAAACGGAAAGAGATTAATATAATAAAGGAGGAGGTTTAAAATGGCTAAAAAAGCTGAAGTATGTCAAGTCTCTGAAGGAGTTAATAAGCCAATCACAATTCATAAAAAGAATCAAATCAAAAATCCACTTAAACGGAGGAGGTTAATGATGAACATCAAACAGACGGAAGCAAAAAAATACTTAAAAACTATTATAAAGCCCAGCTCAACGCTTGTAATATCAATTAAAAATGTTAGTCGTAGTGGTATGTCAAGACAGATGACAGTCGGGGTTATTAGAAATAATCAATTATATAATATAACTTATTATGTTAATGATCTGCTTGGATATTCAAACAGAAAAAATTATGTCCTAGTTAGAGGGTGCGGAATGGATATGACTTTCTGGCTTGCTGATGCTATTACACACTTATTGTTTAATAATAATAAATATAAAACTTTTAAAGGAAACAGCGGGTCTTGTCTTAATTGGCAAGTAATATAATTTGAACTTGAGTATTATAAAAATCAGAGAAAGATTATATGTGAATATATTTATTTGCAGGCAAATATAATAAGATTAAATGTCTACATTGTAATAAAATCATTTACGGGAACAAAAAAGCCCTGTTCTGAATGTAGTTCAAATAATTCAGAGACACTGGAGTATGATGTAAAGATTCCAAGTCATACATCTAATGATTTATGTGATGGATGTGCGGAGAAAAAGTTGTTATGAATTAAGTACTTATAAAGGATAAAAAAATATGCAGGACAGAATTTTTTCCGGTATGTATCCAACCGGCATTGTCTGGTCGGATAGAGAAGTAATAGAATACAATGATTATAAAAGACTGGCTTTTCTTTCTTATGCAACTCTGACTTTAGATATAGAGTCAGATTGTCCTGATTTTTTACGGAATGAAATCATAGCAGATGCAAAAAGATTTCAGGATAAAAAAGGTGAGTATATAGAATATATGACAGGTCAGAAAATACTTCTCGGTTATGCCCTGTATCCTGAAAAATACATTTATAATGTGAAGGTTTCTTATTATTACAACATATCTTCCATGCAACATACTAAAACTATTGAAGTTGAGGCATATGGTTCTGAGGAAGCAGAGGATACAGTCAGAAAAATGTTTCCTCATATAATAAATATAGAGGTTATAAAGAAGATTTAGAGCCTTTAAGGTTATAAAGGAATAATAATGGTTAAGCAAAAACTATTTGAAATTAAAAGAGATATAGGTTTATGTCTTACTCAATTGAGGAATGCAAAGAAGTATCCTGATAATTATACAGTATCTGAGATAAAGTTATTGAAAGATAAACTCAGTTTATTATTGAAATTAAAGAACAGGTTGTTTCAGGTTTATCCGGAATTGTGTCCTGTTCGTGTTCGTCAGATGAAATTACCTCTTTAATCCGGATTGATTGAAAAGGGTATGTCATGAATATTGTCATCAACGGGTGTTTGTTAAGGTTATCAATAAATATACCTGATTCAGATTTATGATTTTGAGAAGGAAGTAAAAAGAAACTCTCAGAAAGGTAAAAAAAATGAAAATAATCTTTAATGTCTCGTGTAATAATGGGTTCTGACATTGGAATACTGTCTTCAGTTTGGGAACATCAGTTTGAAAGTTCATCTTTTCAAGGAGTAAAAAATGATTAGTTGAATTAAAAGAAAATTATTGCATTGTTACCAGAGAAGAAAATGATTCCAAATTTTACGGGATTAAAAATGCTGCCGGTGAGTCCAAATTATTTTATCATGTCAAACGTGTATTAGAAAAACAGGGACATAAAGTAATAAAGAAACGAATGTGGAAAGACGGTCACATGGTTGATAGCCTGCAACAATATCTTAGAACCAAAAAAGGGTATAAACCTTCTTTTGCGATATGGAATTCAATGTGGAATATTAAGGGAGCCGAAAAAGATTATAATAACGGCCAAGTTATATTGATTGTTCAAAAAAATATATGGGAGGAATAATGAATAAGGAAAATTATAAAGGGTACACAATAGAAATTATACAGGATGACTTAACCGATTCAAGGGAATGGGATAATCTGGGAACAATGATCTGTTTTCATAATAGATATAATCTTGGAGACAAACATGAACTGAAATCAGAAAATTTCAATTCATGGGATGAAGTTGAATCTTATATAAAGAAAGAATATGATCCTGCTGTAATTCTTCCCCTTTATCTTTATGATCACAGTGGGTTGAGAATTAAAGTTGGAAGTTTTTCAGGATTACTTCCACAAGGACATGCTGAATTCGATTCTGGTATGGTTGGCTTCATCTTCGTTTCTAAAGAAAAGGCAAGAAAAGAATACGGATGGAAATTAATTACAAAAAGTCGGATTGAAAAACTTACCGAACATCTTATTAATGAAGTGGGTGTTTATGATCAGGATATAAGTGGAGATGTATGGAAATACAGCATTACAAAAGAAGATGATCCTGAAATATATGAAGTATTAGGAGGATTGTATGGTTATGATTATGCCATGCAGGAAGCTAAAAATACCATTGATGCTATGATAAAAAATGAACAGAAAAATAATGGTATTCAGCAAGAGCTGGAATTTATAACTGTATAATTTAAGTTTTTACTTTAATAATTCCAGTAAATTAAATATAGTACTATAGGAGGATCTAATATATGAATGTTGAACAGACAAAACGAACATTAATGGAGTTGCCGCCCAGAAAATCTGTATTACTTGAATCAGATAGGGGTCTTGGTAAATCTGAAGTTGTCGCACAGACTGCTCAGGCGTTATCTGAGAAGTTAAAAATTTCTTTCGGACTTATAGATTTTCGACTGGCTCAGTGTGAAGTTGCAGATGTTATAGGTATGATGCGTCATGTTGATACCGGTGAAATTACCCGTACTGTTTATAAAAACGGTAAAAAAGATTTGGAAACCAAAACTCTGAAGAATATAACCGTACATGATTTTGCAGAGTGGTTTCCACAAGACCCTAATTCTTATGGATTTTTATTTCTTGATGAGCTTTTTCGTGCTCCACGGGATTTGCAGAATGCTGTCATGGAATTAGCATTGGACTACCGGTATCACTTTAAAGAACTGCCGATGGGTTGGCGGGTTATTGCGGCTTCCAATGATAACATGGATATTTATAGCGGTTCATTTCCTGATCCTGCTCTTTATGACAGATTTTTAAAGATTAAATTTAAGCCAACTGTTCCGGAATGGCTTACGTATGCAAAATCTGTCGGTGTTCACAAAGCAGTGATTCAGTATATCAGTAAGTTTACTGCTGATTTAATGCCTGAAAATATTGAAGTAGGAAAAATATCCCCTTCCCCAAGGTCATGGGTAAGTTTATCTGATTGTATAAAATATATGATTCAAAACGGAGATGATGTTTTAAAAGATTTAGATTATCTATTACTTCTCTCAAAAGGTTATTTGGGTGATACTATAGCTCTTAATTTTATTGAGTATATACGTAAAAACTATAAGATATATACCGGTGATGATATTCTGAATAAATGGGAAGAAAAGAATTTAGAACAGGAATTTTCAACTATGGATATTCCTGAACTCGGTTTTTATCATGAAGAAATAATCAAGTATATCAAAAAAGAAAACAAGCTCAGTAAAAAACAGGAAGAAAATTTATTTTCTTTTATGAAAGCGATACCGAAGGAATCTGCTGCCGGTTTTTTTGAACATTTTTTAAAACATGCACGATCCATAGCAGCCAAATGGTATCATGGTAATAAAGAGGTCGAAAATTATATCTTTGGTTTTCTCTGTAAGGAAATCGCGTTAAAAGATTAATTTTTACAAGGAGGAGAGTGTTAATATTCAGCACCTCCTCCTTTATATTAAACAGGAAAGGATTTACATTGAGAGCACAATCATTGAGTGTCTGTATACCATATAATGGCTGTAATAAAAACTGTCCTTACTGTATTTCAAAAATTACCGGGATAAATAAGAGTGATTTTTCTCTTATGATAGATAATTTACCCAAAGTAAAAAATCTGGCGCAAGCGGCTCAAGTTTCCACTATACTTTTTACCGGTAAGGGTGAGCCGTTTATGAATTACGCTGATGTACTTTTTTTTCTGAAAAATTTCAGAGAGTACTGGACTGAAATACAGACAAATGGAATATGGCTGGAAAATAATATCGAAAAATTAAA
>QNDG01000143.1 GCA_003645915.1 Candidatus Zhuqueibacterota bacterium
AGTTGTAAGTAAATAGAGATTTCTGAGGAAAGCTGAAAAAAATGGTAAAAAGAGATTATTACGAAGTTTTGGGTGTTGAAAGAAACGCTGATACAGAAGAGATTAAGCGTTCCTACAGAAAGCTTGCAATGAAGTATCATCCGGACAGAAATCCCGGTGATAAAGAAGCAGAAGAAAAATTCAAAGAAGCTGCTGAAGCATATGAGGTTTTAAGTGATCCGGAAAAAAGGGAAAGATACGACAGATTCGGTCATGATGGATTAAAAGGCGGCGCAGGCGGGTTCAGCGGATTCGGATTTGATTTTGACCTTTCTTCTGCATTAAGAACCTTTATGGAGGGATTCGGCGGATTTGATGATTTCTTTGGAGGAGGATCTGCAAGAAGAAGAGGGCCTGCAAGAGGTAGTGATCTTCAGATTAAATTAAAGCTTACATTAAAGGAGATCGCATCCGGAGTTGACAAAGTAATAAAAATCAAAAGAATGGAAAGATGTGAAGCGTGTTCCGGAACCGGTGCTGCAAGCGCTGACAGTATAGTTACGTGCACAACATGCCACGGTACAGGTCAGATTAAACAGGTAAGCAGATCAATATTCGGTCAGTTTGTAAATGTCTCAACATGCCCTTCGTGCAGAGGAAGAGGCAAAATAATAAAGGATAAATGTCCTAAATGTAACGGTAAAGGCATTACTCCTGTTGAAGCAAAAATAAAAGTTCACATACCTGCCGGAGCTGCAGAAGGAAATTACATAACACTTAACGGTGAAGGAAATGCAGGGGCTCACGGAGGACAGGCGGGAGATTTATATGTTTTTATCCTTGAATCGCAGGATGAAATTTTTACAAGACACGGTGATGATATTCTTTATGATCTTAATATAAGTATAACCCAGGCGGTTCTCGGCGACAATGTTGAAGTTCCCACATTAACAGGTAAGGCGAGATTAAAAATAGACCCGGGGATTCAGTCTGGTACAATTCTCAGGATGAAAGGTAAAGGTGTTCCTCATTTAAACGGAAGGGGGAGAGGGGACCAGCTTGTCAGAGTCAATGTCTGGGTACCTGAGAAATTATCAAAGGAATCAAAGGAGCTTTTTGACAAACTTTCCGGGCAAAAGGATATTTTTCCGGTTTCAGGTTAAAAAGGGAATTATGGATTAATGTTTTCCGGGTTTACTTCAAAAGAAAAAACAGCAGTAATTTTTCTTTTGTTTTCATTTATTGCAGGATTATTTTTATATTGGTACAGGAGCAATTTCGGTCCTGTTCCGCAAACATCGAGTATTTCGTTTAAACAGTATGAAGGTATAAGCAATAAACAGGAAGATTTGAATAAAAAGCAAAACAAGTTAAAGAAAAAACAAACTAAATCCGGTATAATAAAGATAGACATTAACAAAGGAACTGCTGAAGATTTTGAAAAACTGCCGGGTATAGGAAAAGCAACAGCGTTAAAAATTATCAAATACAGAGATTCTGCAGGCAGGTTTAAAAAATTAAAAGAGATTACTAATGTAAGAGGGATAGGAGAAAAGACTTTTAAAAAAATAGAACCCTATATTTTTATTAAAAATCAATAGTAATCATTAACCAATCTCCCATTTCAATAAGGAGGAAGAGCAATGGCAGAAAGAGCCAAGGGAAGTATTTTTTATGAAATACTTATCGTTGTTTTAGCTGCTGGATTAATTTTCACAATAACATATCCATCAAAGACATGGCAGCAGCAGGATGAGTTGCAGAATGTATGCAGGGAAAGAATGTCTGCACTACAGCAGCTTGAGTATCGTTATATGGAAAACACAGATTCCTTTACAGTGGACATAGCTGCATTAAAGGAAAATGTTGTAAAATATCCTGAAATAATTGATGCTCTTGATTCAACAATTAACTGGGACAGGATTACAACTACCAAAACAATAGTTAATCTGATTAATGGTTTAAATCTTCCTGATCAGTTAAGAGAGGAAATCGCTTCAAGGCTTGACCAGAAGAAACCTTTGTGGGCTCTCGCAGAGTGGGATTCTCTTGGATTCAGGCTTGTTGATGAAGTGGATGCAGTTATGCAGGATTCTATGTTTAATTATGATTCTCTTGATGTTGCAATAGATTGGCGCGGTCTTGTTGGTGAAAATACTTTCTGGGATATTTTAAGCAGCGAAGATATTTCGAGAAGGATTTTAAACCGGGCTAATTTAAAAGTCCAGAGAGGTAAATCAATTAATGAAATTAAAGAGTGGAAATACTTTGCTCCTCTTTTTCATAAAGAGCTTGTATCTATGATTAAAGTTGCACAGAGCAAAGATGTTTGGGCTCCTTCACAAAAGGAAAAGTGGGAAATTTACAGAAAAAAACAGTGGGATGCGGAAATGGATACTCTTCCCCAGGCTTTAAGAGATACTGTATGGCACAAGTATCAGGAGAAGCTGTGGGAGAAAAACAAGGAGCTTATATGGAAAGAGCAGTGGAAATCTCTTTATGCAGCTGAAAAAGAAACATGGATAGAAAACAACAAAGATGTCTGGTCAAGAATTGTTGAAAAGAACTGGATAGACCAGAGGAAAAAACAGTGGATTATTCAAAAGAAAAATGAACTTCCGGATTCTTTAGTAGCAATTTTTGCAACAATCAGAGACTCTCTGTGGAGGTTAGACAGGGATTCTTTATTTACAAATGAATTTGAATCATGGAAAGCAAAAAATAAAAAAGAGATTAATAATATTATCAAGAATCTCTGGGAGAGAGAAAGAAGGCTGACCTGGACAGGTGAGATGCACGATAAATGGATTTCAGATCAGGAACAGAATCCAGGAAAACTTTGGGATTATTTAAAATTTGAAGTATGGCTCATAGAGAAAGATAATTTATGGCGTCAGGAAGAGAAGAAATACACCATGAAAAAAGGTGTTATGTACAGATTTAATAAAAATATTAAATGGAAGACGACTATTGGTGAGGATAGAATTTCCGAAATAGTAGATAATCTGAATCTTCCGGATAAAAATAAACTTTTAAGCATGTATAAAAAAGAGCTTAAAAAAGGCCAGAATAAAAAATCCATTCTGTACAAGCTGGGTTTGGTTTCGTTATTAAGAAATCAACTTTTTGAAAATATGCATTTGTGTCCTGTTGCGCAGGAGCCGTTGAAAATTACAGTAGTAGATACAACTATTGTTCCTAAGTTTGAGATTAAATGTCCTGTTGTTGATACCGGGAAAACACCCTTTGTAGTAAAGATTGATACTGCATCTGGTGACACTGTAAATATTGATTTAAAACTTCCCTTCTTTAAGAAGGTATTTGGGGGCGGAGAAATCCGCAGTCACGGTTATATTGATTTGGACGGAAAGAAAAGCTGGGAGAAAAAAACCAGATAATCAATAATAATTAAGAGTTTTTTGTGAGTCCTGAAGATCAATTATTCTTAGGTGTAGCGCTCCATCCCGATTCTATAAGAATTGTGGAAAGCGATGGTAATTTTATTACTAACGTAGCTGAAAAGGAGTTAATTCATACCTTCGGGGTGGAGCTTTTCAGGGCAAACACTGATGAACTTAATTCCGTGGAAGATGCTCTGGTCTCTTTTATTCAGGCTGGACAGATCCGTTCAAAAAAAGCAGGAATAGTTATTGACAGCTCTTTGGTTCATATCAAAAAAGTACCTGCACCTCTGGGGCTTGATCAGGATATGACAAGGGAGCATCTTCTGTGGGAAGCAGAACAATTCCTGATATCTTCTATAAATGAGTATATAGTTGATTTTGAAAAACTGCCTTTTCAGACAAAAGAAGGAAACCCTCTTTTTCTTTTGATTTGTATAAGAAATCAGATAGTTTCAAATATTAACAGAATGGTCAGAAATGCAGGGCTTAAGCTTTTAAATATTGATGTTGATTTATTTTCAACGATAAGAGTTCTTACAAGAAGTAATGAATTGAGAGAAGATGTTCCTTATTTGTTGTTGGAATTAAGCAACAACAGTTTAAATATTATTGTCTTGAAAAAAAGAGAGTTTTTTCTTAAACAGACATTAGAGTATTCGGATCATGAAAATACGGACATAGATATTTCGATTATTTACAACCATATTGAAAAAGAGCTGAAAAAACTTTTGTTTGGTCATGATCTTGGCGAAGGCATAGATGATTTCGGAGAGATTTTTTGTTTGGGGGGTAAAGTAGCTGAAAATCTTACAGATCATATAAGATCAGTATCAAAAACCCCGGTAACAATTTTTAACCCTTTTAAAAAACTCAGATTGAATGCAGCATTAAGAGGGTCTGAAACAATAGCAGAGAATCCCGACAGATTTACTTCAGCAATCGGGGCAGTTGTAAAGCAGTCTCCTGCCCTTGTGGAAAATGCATCTTGAATTATTTAAATTAATTTCTATAAAACAGGAGGTTTGAATCTTATGGTAGATATCAACCTTTTTAAGGAAGATGATGCAGATGAAGAAAAAAAAGATAGCGGGCAGGAAGGGAGCCTTGACGAGGGCCTGGGAGACCTGTTGGGGGAAGATTTTGCAGACGATCTGAACAGTAGCAGTACTGACGAAAATCAACCCATAGGATTGGAAAGTGAATCTTCTGATTTTGATGATGATCTTCTGGGTGCTGATACTGATCTGGACGATGTTATGCCGGAATTTGACGAAACTCCCGATGAAAAGGAACTGGGTGATTACACAGGCGGGAGAAAGGCTGTAACAAAGGGAGGCCCTTCAGTATTTTTATGGATTCTTCTCGGCATTGTTGTTGTTGCTGCAGGTTTTTATTTTTTTATAATGGTTCCAAAACAAAAGGCAATTGCTAAGAAACAGGTTAAAGTCACAAGTAAAAGACCTGATGTACAGAAACTTATTGAAGAAATGAGAAAAAAGAAACTGGCAGCCCAGGGCGTAAAAACCGATACAAGCAAAAAAGCTGCAGCACAGCCGGCACCAATAAAAACAAGCACAGTGCAGAAACGTGTAAATACTCCGGTTCAGCAGACCCTTAAGAGACAAGATGATTTGTACGGCAAATATGCATTAATGTCTGATAAATTAATTACAAAACTTTCATCAGAACAGCAGTTCGGAGCTCTTCTTATTTTTGAAGAAGGTTTTGCAGTTGAGTATAGTTCAGCAGTACCCGGAAAAGCAAAAAAACTTGCAGAAGAATTAAAAACACTGGTTAATATTAAAGATATAAAAATATCTCCGGAAGAAAGCCATAAAAGCGGTGGAAAATACAGATATTGGGGAGTCATTTCCGGAAAATTTCCTTCACCTGTTTCAAAAAGTACAATAAGTATGGAAGGTAGTTTTACTGCAAAGGACATTTCAAACAAAATTAAGAATCTCGGAAGCACGAATCATCTTAATGTTAAAAAACTCCAGTTTTTTAATGTCAGTAATTACAGCAACAGGAAAAAAACACAGATCCGGGTAAAGGTTGAAGGATCTGACAATAATAT
>QNDG01000144.1 GCA_003645915.1 Candidatus Zhuqueibacterota bacterium
AAAGATCAGATTCAATCAAGGTTTCTGATATTGTTGCACAATTTACATGGACATACGGTTTATTATGCCTCGGGCTCATTTTATGAATTGCCCATGCGATAAGCTGTTTTCCTGTTCCACTTTCACCGTGGATTAGAACAGTTACATCCTGTTGGGCGATTTTTTTACACATATCCATTATGGATCTCATTTCAGGTGTGTTACCTATAACCATCTGGTGTTCACTGTCAACCTGTTCCATAAGCATTTTATTAACATCATACAACTGTTTCTGCTCTGCTGCATGTTTCAGAACCGATAAAATTCTGTCTGTTTCCTCAGACTTGACAATGTAATCAAAAGCGCCGAGCCGCATTGCTTCAACAGCTGTTTCGATGTTGCCAAATGCAGTTACAACTATAACCACAATGTCACTGAGATTTTCTTTAAAATATTTCAGTACTTCAATTCCTGAGAATTTGGGCATTTGCAGATCAAGCAGTACGATTTGAGGATTGTGTTTTTCTGCGAGTTCAATAGTTTCTTTTCCGTCTTTGGCCTCAATTGTTCTGTATCCCTGTGAGACCAGCAGGTCTTTTAAAAGTAAACGTATGGAAGATTCATCATCTGCAATTAATACTTTTATGTTTTCCATATTACCCCCGATTAGTTGTTAGCTTTGAGTAAAAATTTGAATGTTGTGATATTGTGTTTACTGGTTACTGTTATAGTACCACCATGCAGTTCTATAAGTTTTTTTGTCATATAAAGACCTAACCCCAATCCTTTATTTTTCTGATCATTGTTCCGAACCTGAGAAAATTTATCGAAAATAGAATCAATTCTGTCTTCAGGTATTGTTGTTCCGTGGTTTGTTACGGAGATTGATATTTTTCCTTTTTTTGTTTTTTCTGCAGAAATAATTATTGATGTTTCGTTATCTGAGAATTTTATTGCATTGTCTATAAGATTTGTCATTATTCTGATGAGAGATGTTTTATCTGCAAGTAGTGTCAATGAATTTTCAATATTTATTTTCGGCTTAAGTTTTTTTGTTTCTAATCCGGGAGATAAAATTAAAAGAACGTGATTTACTTCATTTAAAAGGTTAAGAGGCACTGGTGATATTCCGATTTTACCTGCTTCAATTTTGGTTATATCGAGAAGAGTTTCAATCATAGATTTAAGGTGAGTTACGCTTTCCTTAACATTTATTACATATTCCCGGATTTTTGGGCTGAGTTTTTCCGGTACACCGCGCAACATCAGGGAAGTTGACCAGTTTATTGCTGCAACCGGTGTTATAAGTTCATGTGAAACATGTGAAATAAATTCCGATTTTAATGCATTTATTTCCTGCAGTCTTTTATTTTCAGCTTGTTCGATCAGCATTGCCTGTCTGAGTCTTAACCTGTCATGTGCAATAAGACTGTCCCTAAGCAGATGATACATCTGGTTAACTTCAAGCTCGGAAAAGGGTCTTTCTGAGAGTTTCTTGCCTATCAGTAACAGCCCGGCAAGAGAGTGATCAAGAATTACGGGTATGGTAAGATGCACGCCGGTCTTCCCTGGAGATGCTTTGCCTGTTGTATCAATCGTTACAAATTTTTTTTCTCTGGGAGTAAAACCTATTTGTTTGCTTATGCATAGTTTATTTGTAAATGCATCCGGGAGCATAAGCATGATTTTATCAATCTGGAAATATGATTTTATTTTTATTAATGTCAGATTGGTAAGAGTATCAACGTTGCAGGCTTCGGTTATTAATTTACTGAAGTCATCCCTCATAATACGGTAATCGTATTTGGTTCTGTAAAACAGTTTATCAACAAAAGCCTGCATTTTTTCCTTTAAAGGAATCAGAAAAAATGCTATTGTCAAAGTAAAAATAATTGTCAGAAGATTGTATGGATCAGGCCGTTTGATTTGAGCAACTAAACTTATTAAAAATGTTATTGCAAGATATGTGAAAATTATCAATCCTGTAAGAAGGGAGTAAACAATGCTCTTATTAATTACAACTTCAATATCAAATGTCTTGAATTTAACAATTGAGATTGCTATTCCAACAGGTATAATAAGCATAAACGGATAATTAACAAATTCGGAATAAATTGGATTTACACCGAGTGAAAGGAATAATGTCCATAAAAACAAGAATGGAGAAATTCCGAGAACCAATGCCCATAATATCCATTGAACCTTTTTTTTATCATTATGAGTTGCTGCGTTTTTATTTGCCATAGCAAGCGAAAGCATGGATAGAAAAATGTATACTATCAAATATGCTCTGAAAACATTATAAGTACTTATATAGTCGGCAAAATCATTAAGAGAGTTTGATTTAATAAAAGTAAAATATTTTATCTCAAGCAGTATTGCTATAACAACTCCAGGTGAAAAAATTGTTGATAGTGGGCTGTATCCTTTGTTTAAAAACTTTGCTTTGTATGGATATGAAGCAGTAAAATACAGGAGAAAAGCAGGAAGTAAAGAATAAATCAACAGATAGAAGGCTGATAAGAAATATTCAAAGGGTTGGTTGAAGTAGGGGTAATTTCTCCAGAAAATCAGAAGTGTGGTACTGGCAAGAAGAGTTGTCCATCCGAATATTCTTGCTGCGGTAACTTCCGGTTTAACATAATAGACAAATGTGCCTATTATGCTGAAAAGCAGAGCTATTGTTATGTTCAATATAATAAAGTAACTTTTATATTTAGGTGTCAGTGCAACAGACGTTGTAAATGGTTTGTTGTTTTTTAGTATTGTAATGTTGATTTTTGTCCCGGCTTTTTTTGTGTCAGCAATTTTTTTTATAAGCAGAGGGTTTTTTACTATACTGTTCTCAATTGCCAGCAGCGTATCACCGGTTGATATGGGAGCAGATTTTTGTGAGTAGTCAATATGAACCTTTTTAATAATAAAATAGTTATTTTTTTTGTTGACGCTGACAGGCAGTTGTGACAACAGATTTTGTCTTCTTGCTCCGTAAATTCCTATAGCAATAAAAAGCACTGCAAAAATTAGAAAGAATATTTTATTATACTTTGTTTTAGCCAACATATTATTTACTGCACTTTTGGTGTTAAATCAAATTGATTAAAGGCTGTTTGCTGATAATTAACATTAAAAACTTATTATTGATATTATAAAATAATAGAAGACATTGATAATGTCAAGAAAATAATACACGTTTGGGAAAAATAATAAATAATGAGGGGTCTTAAGTTCAAAAAGAATGTTAGCGGATAAATAATAACTCCCGCAGATTATCAGCTCTGCGGGAGTTTAAATGTTAATATATTATTAATGAACTGCTCAGTATTTATGTAAGTTTTGCAAAATGCTTTGTAAAATTATGTTTTTTCTTCAATGAATCGATGTAATTAAGAAATAGTTCCCGTTTTTTCTTGTCAAGAAGTTCTCTCTTAATATCTGCCTTAGCCTCGGTAAGGGGACGAGTCTCTTTTTTTCTGTCAATAACTTTGATTATATGATAACCGAACTGTGTTTCAACAAGATCACTTATGCTTCCGACCGGAAGGTTAAAAGCAGCGTCTTCAAAGGGCTTTACCATTTCACCGCGTTTAAAATCTTTATAAAGTCCGCCGTTTTGTTTAGAGCCGGGATCTTCCGAATATTTTTTTACAAGAGATTCAAAATTGATACCGGATTTTGCCATTTTAAGTACTTTTTGTGCTGTTTTTTTAATCCTCGCTTTTTCTTCTTCGGATTTGCCTCTTGTAAGAAAAAGTATGTGTCTTACTGATGCAGTCTTATCAATTTTGTAGTAATCTTCTATCTCTTTATCAGTAACTACATCAGAAGTAAACACATTTTTATTGAGAAATGAGTCTATTATCATTTGATCTCTGACGTCTTTTTTCAGCCGTTCTATTGTTATGTGGTATGCTGCAAGTTGTTTTTCAAATGCTTCTTTGTTATTATAGTTTGGGAATATATTTTTCATGTTCTGTTCAAGGCTGTCATCGGAAATTTTAATATTGTTTTTCCCTGCTTCCCATAATATCAATTTTTTCTCAGCATCCGATACTGCAAAGTTTTGCAGCAGTTGTTTTGCCTGAACAGAGTCAATTTGGGATGCACGGGTAAGCTGACCCCCGAATGCCTGATAAATAAGCGGCAGCACATCACCTGTTTTTACTGAAAAAACATCTGTGGAAATAAGAACCTCATTGGATTCCGGCGATAAAAAAGAATATCCCAAAGAGTCGGACATGGTTTGGAAAAATGAATATTCAGGAGATCCCTTTTTCAATCCGCTTTGTTTGCTTGTGCTGCACGATGCGAGCAGTAAAATTGACATTACTGCAAAAAATATGTTTTTCATAAAAAATCCTTTCAAAACATTCTTATCTGAGTATTTTATACAAGATAATGAATTGAATCTTTAATAAAAAGAAGTATTTTTGTGAAAAACAAAAACAGTTTTATTACATCAGGCAACACGTTTTTGCGGTTCCAGATTGACATCTGTTCTGTAATCAATTGAAATCCGTACTCCTTTTTTAGGGGTTAAAAGGTCAACAATTTTAAGAAAAATACGGTTCCTTTTTTTCCACACCCTGTTAAGATTTCTTGCATAGTAAGCAATACCAAGGTCAAGCCATCGGAATGCAAGAATATGTTTTACTATCTGAGTAAAGGAATAAAACTTTTGATGACTTTCTATTTGTGCATGCTGGAGCTGGGCCATGGTAAGATTTACCGGTTCAAATACAACATGATGAGCATCGTACAGACTCCATTCTTTAAATTTAATTCTGCCCTGATTTTTCAAAGCATTATAAGTAGCTGAGCCCGGCAGAGGGGTTAATATTAAAAACTGCGCCGAGGATATACCTGATGATTTGGCAAATTTCAATGTTTCTCTGATAGATCCCTCAGTGTCGGTATCAAATCCGTAAACAAACATTCCGTGAATATGAATCTTATATTTTTTAAGTATCTTTATCGCAGATTTAATATCTTCAACTGACTGAGATTTCTGCATTTCTTTCAGGCTTTCAGGGTTCACGGATTCAAATCCTATGTAAAGGGTATGGCACCCCGATTTTTTCATAAGTCTGACCAGCTCTTCATCTTTAGCGATATCAACTCTTACCTGTGTTGACCATTTGAATTTAAAATTTTCTTTAATCATTGCTTTGCAGAGTTCTTTGGCTCTCTCTCTGTTGGCAGTGAAATTGTCATCATAAAAAAAGATTACATTTTTATTGTGGTTGTAATTCCGAAGTTCTTCAATAATATTTTCAGTAGAGCGGAATCTGTATTTTTTACCGAACATACCGGTAACAGAACAAAAAGAGCAGTTAAAAGGACAACCTCTTGATGTAAGGATTGGCAAAAATGTTTTTTTAAACGGAGTGTGGCTGTATCCTAGTTTCCAGTAGTTTGAAATTGGAAATAAATCCCATGCAGGAAATGGTATTTCATCCAAATTTTCAATGGGCTTTCTA
>QNDG01000145.1 GCA_003645915.1 Candidatus Zhuqueibacterota bacterium
CAGGCGGCAAAGTGAAGTTATAAATCATATGGGCTTCATCATTACCGTTACCAAAATATAATATATTGTCCTTGTGTGGGACATTGGTCTCTGTAAGAATTATACACTCCTTTTTTACTGCTTCCGTAATAATCCTCATCAATTTTACAAAAAGATGCGCTTGTTTAAGATGAATACAGGAAGTCCCTATCTCTTTCCACAGATAAGCAATTGCATCTAACCGGATCATTGAGGCGCCCTTTTTAACATAGAAGAGCAGCACATCCATCATTCTGATTAACACATCAATGCTCTTATAATTCAAATCAATCTGGTCACTACTGAATGTAGTCCACACATACACCTCTGATCCGTCCTTCTTTTTAAAGGGCGTAAGAAGAGGAAGCGCTCTCGGTCTGAACACCATTGACACATCTTCGTTCGGATCCACCTCTATTGCCAGATCTGCAAACCCATTTTCCTGATTAAGATATCTTTTAAACCATCTGCTTTTACTTGATATATGATTAAGAACAAAATCAAACATAAGCTTGCAATGACTGTTAAAATGCTCTATATCCGGCCAGTCACCCAGTTCAGGATTGACTTTTTTATAATCAATAACAGAAAATCCATCGTCAGAAGAATAAGGGAAAAACGGCAGAATGTGTATAAAAGAAAATGCATCTTTTAAATCTTTTATATAAAAATCATAAAGAGTTTTCAGGGGCTTTTCATTATCTCTTTTTAAACTGTCTCCGTATGTAATTAAAAGCACATCCTTTTCACTAAGGAAAGATTCCTCCATGCTTTTATCATAACCGTAATTCCTGATAAGATTTAATATTTCTTCTGTAGCTTCTAAAGCCTGCTGATCAGGATAAATGCTACTCATAACAGAAAATATTTTTTTGTGATATATATTACTAAAACCAAAAGTATTTTCATTCGGACCTTTTCCCATTTTCTCTCCAAAACATGAAAAACTTATGCTATAATAATATTATAATCCGGCTTCTACCTGAAATCCCGCCACGAGCAAACAGTTATAAACTCATAATCAAACCATTCGCTGTTTGTATAGTGAGCTGGTGTGGTCATCTCAACATCAGTACGGGAAAAACCTTTTATTTCAGAGGGATCCCATTTTTCAGGGTTAAGCTTATCAAATAATCTCTCAAATGTAAAATCCCCTTGTTCTTCAAGATCCTTCCTCAGTTTTTCCTGTATTGCTCTTACTGCTGTTGAGCAGACTTTGAAGTTTTTTGAAAACTCAAAAACAGATATTTTTTTCTGATGCGCATATCCCAGAATCTTATTTATCATTATATCCAGCAAGTCACCTATATCATACTTACTACCAATAAGTCCAGAAGCTGTTTCAAACATCATCTTTATATGCTTGTCCGTATATCGTCTCTTTGTGTATCTAAGAACCTTGAATTTTTGTCTTGTCTGATACTCCAGGCTTTCCCATCTTGCAACAGGATATGTCATGGAAAAAACTCTGTCATCTGCAAAGTACATTACAGTATGTGTTGGCCTCCAGTCGGAATCTTCTCCAAACAACTCTTTCTGGTAAGTACGGATACCCTTTAATCCCATAAACTTAAAAGGGTGCCTTAAGGTTGAACTTTCATCAAGAGAGATTACATCCCCCGGTTTTATTATTCTGCTTACAATTTCAGTTGTATTCATTTATTTCTCTTTGTCCTTGGAAAAATCCTGATTAAAACTGCTTTGGAAACTGTTCTGACATAATAGTATTATTTAACTTTTTTTTGCAAAAATTGTTCCATTTTATTAAGGGGGTTTCTGATTTAACCCTTTAATCATTTAAATCCAAAATCTGATAAAGTGAAAACTTTCAGTTTTCTATAATTACATTGACAAACATCAATATGTTTTATTACATCCTTTGGTCAGCGGGGGAGTTTATACGGCCATTGGCAAATCCGGCGATCAAAAAGTATAATCAGAATTATCTATATAGAAAATATAACATTTATTTTGATAAAATCAAAATAAAATTGGCAGACCCGGATAAAAACACCGAATCTGCCGTTCTTTTATTTGCAATTTAAAATTTATTAAAATTCTCTCCTTACAAGCTCGTGCGGATCCTCTTCTATATTAAAAGGTCTTATTCTGCATTTGTAGGAATAAAATCCCGGATAAAGTGTATATTCCGCATGAGGCCTTGCACCCCAGGCATTATCTCCGCCTATGCCCATTTGTTTGTAATCAATACATAGTGTAACTATATCCTCTGGTTTGATATCAGTACCATGCCGCTGCGCGCCAGGTACATAGTTAAGTTCTTCAATATCAAACCGATGCACTTCCATACTTAATGGTTCAGCTGCTGAAAGAATAATTCCTCTTGTAACTTTTTTATCTGACAATATTGCCCATCTCACATCACACTTGTTTCCGTTTTCCTGTGGCCGTACATGGGGAAAATACTGAGACCAGACACTACCCTTAAATCTGCCGATTTTTGCACCTGTCTTTCTGTCCCAGTACGATTCCTGAGGGCCCCTTCCGAACCATTCCACATAAGAAAAACCAGAAGCAGGTAAAGTCATTTTCATTCCTAATCTCGGCAGCTCCGGCAAAGCCTTATCTCCGGGTGTATACTGTACAGTGACAATTACATCACCTGAGCCGTAAATTTCATATCTTACATAAAATTTTGAATCCGTAGTTATAAGATCTCCGAAAACCTGTATTTCCGTTTTTACATCTGAAGAGGAATAGACATTTATATCAGTAACCTTAAAATGCTTTCCAGCATACTTCCACACAGCGCATCTTTTGTACATTTCATTCCCTGCTGCAATATCACTGTCTGTACCGCCTCTGTAAAAATAGGGTTCCAGTCCCTTTTTAATTACATTTTTATTATTATAAATCCAGGAAATTATCATTCCGGTTTGTCTGTCAAACTTTATCTCGAAATTCTTTGATGATACAATTATGTTCTTATCATTTTGCTCTGTTGTAATTTTATTGGTTGCAGACAGTGACACTTTTTCCGCTGGCTTTGAAATGTTGAGTTTAAATTGATCCCAGGCTACCACATGACCTTTTTTAACACCATGCAGATCCTTTTTCATCAGTGCTTTTATTATAATAAAATATTCTTTACCTTCAGCAGGAACTATTCCAGGGAGGTCTATTTTAAACATGCTGGACTTGTGCGGAGGAGTCTCCGGAATCACAGCATCTCCTTTAAAAAGAACCTTGCCGTCCTCTTCTATCTGCCACACAAATCCGAACCTTTCAAGACCTGTAAAATTTTGTTTATTAAAAATTTTAAAAACCCCTTTAAGCGGATTTACCGCCTCAAATTTAAGCGGTTGGTAAACTTTTTTTACCTCATAGATATGCGGTTTTAGCGTTCTGTCTGCCTGAACCAGCCCGTTTGCACAAAACGAGGAATCATTGGGAAGATCTCTGTCACCCATATCTCCTCCGTACCCCCAGTATTTTGTACCGTCAGGTCTGTGTTTTAAAAAGGTCTGATCAACCCAGTCCCATATAAAACCTCCCTGAAGATTACGGTACTTCTCAAAAACATCCCAGTAGTCCTGAAGATTGCCTTCAGCATTACCCATACCGTGGCAGTACTCACACAAGATAAAAGGTCTTCTATGATCCTTATTGTGATATTTTTCCAAAAAAGTAGTGTTTTTGTACATAGGACATATTATATCAGTGTGGCCCTTCCACCATGCAGGCTGATACTGAACAGGTCTTGAAGGATCTCTCTTTTTTATCCACCTGTAATTGTTTACAAAATTTCTGCCGTCCCCAGCTTCGTTTCCCAGTTCCCAGATAATTACACTTGGATGGTTCTTGTCCCTCTCTACCATTCTTTTTGTTCTGTCAAGATATGCATCCTGCCACTGTGGATTATCACTTAAATAATTTATTCCTTTGGGATGAAACTGTATTCCGTGAGTTTCAATATTTGCACTGTTTACAACGTACAATCCGTATTTATCGCACAGATAGTACCAATACGGATCATTCGGATAGTGGCTTGCTCTTACTGCGTTTATGTTAAACTGTTTTATCATTTCAACATCTTTTATCATTGTTTCTTTTGGCACGTATCTCCCGAAAACAGGATGCCACTCACACCTGTTAACACCTTTTATATAGATTGGCTGACCGTTTACACAGAGCTGTCCTTTTTTTACTTCCACAGTGCGAAACCCGACACCTGACGAATAGTATTCCTCAGTTCCGTTTTTATTTTTAAGGCTGATCAATACATAGTAAAGATAAGGATTCTCTGCGCTCCATTTATTTACATCTTCGATCACTGTATTGAATGATATCTCAGCAGACTTCCCAACCTTTATTTCAGTACTTTTTGAAAACAACTGTTTTTGTTTTTCGTCGAAAATCTGAAGCTTTAAAGTAACAGTCTCCTTTTTTTCAGAATATGATTTTAACTGCAAATCTATTGAAAATATTCCGTTTTGATAAACACTGTCCAGTCCCGCATGGATAAAATAATCAAAAACCCTTGTTCCCGGAACCGAATATAGATAAACATCTCTCTCTATTCCGCTCACACGCCACGCATCCTGGCCTTCAAGATAGCTGCCGTCACTGAATCTGTAAATCTCAGCAGCAACAATATTTTCTCCTTTTTTAATATATGGAGTGATATCGAATTCCCCAGGGGTTTTACTGCCCTGGCTGTATCCGACTTTTCTTCCGTTTATCCACAGATACATAGCGGATCTTACTGCATTAAACTGAATAAAAATTCTCCGCCCCTGCCATGAATCCGGAATAAAAAAAGATCTTCTGTAACTCCCCACAGGATTATTGTTATGATTATGATAAGGGGGGTTAGGTTTAAAAGGATACTCTTCATCCAGATACCTTGGTACACCATATCCCTGGGCCTCCCAGTTACCAGGCACACGGATTTTGTTCCACTTACTCACATCAAATTCAACTTTATAAAATTCCTTCGGCCTCTCTGCAGGCTTTTTTACATAGTTGAAATGCCACAATCCGTTAAGAGATTTATAAAAAACAGAATTTTCCGGCAGGAGCTTAAATGCATTTTTCAATTTTTTATAGGGAACAGTACACACATGAGGAGACTGCTTATTTATTGAAAAAACTTTTGGATTTTCCCAGTCAGGCAGATTTTTACTTTCAGAAAAGACCTGAACCTGTATAAAAATTATCTGAGCAAAAAAAACAATTACTGCAATTTTTAAATAATGCACCTTCATTCTCCACCTCTTGGCTTTTTAAATGAGCCCGTAAACTCAACACAAACGTTTGCATAACAAAATAAAAATTTTTCTCTTTAAAATCAAACATTGTTTATTCTTTGGGTTGCGGATATGTGTAAATATCTCCTCTGTAGTTCTCCACAAAAACTTCATCTGCAGAAATATTTTTTATGTAATCAGGAATAACCGGTACTTTCCCTCCTCCTCC
>QNDG01000146.1 GCA_003645915.1 Candidatus Zhuqueibacterota bacterium
GATAAAGAAGTAGGCAAAAGTGTTGAGCTGAAAAACGTGCTTCTTTTTGTTGACAAAGATAAGGTGGAAGTCGGAAAACCAATTGTTAAAAACATTTCAGTTAAAGCCACTATCTTGTCTCACGGTAAAGATAAAAAAGTTCTTGTTTTTAAGAAAAAACGCCGCAAAGGATACAAGGTTTTAAAAGGCCACAGACAGCAGTTTACTGAAATCAAAATTGATAAAATAGGTACTGTAAAAGAAGCTGCTCCGAAGCCTGCTGCTGCCAAAACTGCAGCTAAACCTAAAGCAGCTCCAAAAGCCAAAACAGAAGCAAAGCCAAAAACAGCGCCTAAAAAGAAACCTGCAGCTGCAAAAAAGCCTGCGGCAAAGACTACAAAGACTGAGAAAAAAGAAACTAAAAAGTAATTTATTGAGGTATAAAGAATGGCACACAAGAAAGGTGTTGGAAGTTCCAAAAACGGCAGAGACAGTAATGCTCAACGCCTCGGTGTAAAACGTTACGGCGGACAAGTTGTAAAAGCAGGCAACATCATTGTAAGGCAGAGAGGAACCAAGTTTCACCCTGGCCTTAATGTAGGCAGAGGTAATGACGACACTCTCTTTGCCAAAGCTGACGGCCGTGTTGTTTTTGAAAACAGACGCGGTAAAAAATTTGTAAGCATATTGTCTCTGTAGTACTGAAAATTACATAATCTGAAAAAGCCGTTAGCATTATAGCGGCTTTTTGTTTTTGGAACCATTTACCCTGAAAACTCGTACAATATAGTAGGAGACAACAAACAGAAGGTCAGTTAAAAAGCCTTCGGGAGGATCAGAAATGAAACGTTTAACACTGCTTGTAATTTTGGTTTTAATTACTGGTTTTATCCTCTCCGGCTGCTATACCAAAGTTCTGGTCAAAGAAACCCGCACACATATTGTAGATAATGACAGCTATACTATAACTGAAGAACCTTATGATGATTATTATGATTCATATGATACCTACTATGATGACGATTATAATACAAAAGTTGTCCATGAACATTATATTTACGGTGATTTCTGGTATGGCTATGACTGGTTTGATCCCTACTGGGCATCACCTTCCTGGTACACATATTCCTATTGGGACAGATTTTACTTCAGAAACTATTATCCGTGGACATGGGATCCCTGGTACTACAGATATTCGTACTGGCCCTATTATAACGGATATTATTCAGGATACTACTGGAACTACATAGATCCGTATTACACTTACTGGGACAGTTACTACTCTTACACGCCTGATAAGAGACGAAATTTTAAAAGAAGAGATTCTTTTGGAAACAGTGGTAACTACAACCCGACTGTTACAACAGGCTCCGGCGGCAGTTCCAGAATTTCAAAATCCGGTTCCTCGTCAAAGCTGACTTCCTCTTCAAGAAGAATACGAAGAACAACCTCGGATCTTACAAAAACCAGATCAACTGATTCCGGAACCAGATACACATTCACAAGAGGTCCAAGAATAAGAAAAAATAGTGACATACGATCTGAAAACTCAAGGAAATCCTCCAGAACAAGAATATCTTCATCCAGAAGAAGATCCTCTTCGTATAAGAGCTATCGCAGCAGAAATTCTTCTTCAGGGTCTTATTCAACATCCAAAAGGAGCTCTTCACGCTCTTCTTACACAAGATCTTCTTCAACAAGAACTCCTTCTTCAAGTTCAACCAGAAGCTCAAGTTCTTCATCAAGCAGAACATCAACCAGAAAAAGAAAATAATAAACATAGTAATTTCTCACAAAAAAGTCCGGTTTTAAAGACCGGACTTTTTTGTGCAGATAATCTTCTCTTGACATTAACGGTTATTTCCTTTATTTTTTACTGTCACAGAATATCCCACAGGAGGAAATTTTAGACATGAAAATAAAAATTTTTATGCTTCTTGTCTTACTTTTACCGGCGATAGTTTTTAGCCAGCCAGGTTCATTAAATCTAGGCATTCTGATTGATACTCCTGCTGCAAAACTACCTGACAGAGGGGAAATTCAATCAGGGCTCAGTATGTATTCAAACGGAGGTCTGCTCGGGTCAATTCTTATCGGTTTAAGTCCGAGATTTGCTCTTGGAGTTTCATACGGCGGTGAAAATATTATCGGAACAGGAGACATAAATTTAAACCCACAGCCCTCAGTTGAAGTAAGGTACCTTTTATTTGAAGAAAAATTCCTGTTCCCTGCCATACAAATAGGATTTAATTCGCAGGGATACGGTGCATATAATAAGGATCTTAAACGTTACAGTGTAAAATCAATGGGCCTTTATGCAGTTGCAAGTAAAAACACATCTTTCCTCGGCGGTCTGGGAATCCATGGAGGAATTAATATAAGTCTGGAAAACAGCGACGGAGATAAAGATCCCAATATATTTTTCGGCTGCCATAAACAGATAAACAGTGAACTTGTCATTATTGCAGAGTACAACACTGCAATTAACGACAACAGCGACAATGCTATAGGCTCAGGAAAAGGATATTTAAACTGCGGAATAAGGTGGATTTTTGCAAAACAGGTTTTTGTTGAGTTTGACATGAAGAATCTTTTCGAAAACGGTCAGAATGTTGCAGGCAGTTCCAGAGAAGTTAAACTCTACTATACTACTCATTTTTAATATTCGGCAATTTTAAAGGAGATAATTGTATGGGGAAAAAGAACAGACACTTTTTTATTCAAAAGCTTGTTGACAATCTTACCATCAGTTCTCAGCAGGAATTTCTTGCAGAGCTTAAAAAAGAAGGCATAAACATCAGCCAGTCAACTCTTTCAAAGGACCTTAAAGAACTGGGTGTAATAAAAGTACGTGGTAAAAACGGCAAATTCAGATTTGTGCAAACTAAAGAGAGAGACAGTTTCAGAACCGGTGTTCTTCTGCAGAGAGAAGTACTTGACTATCTGCAGGAATCCGTTGTTGTAAAAAATTTTCTGGTCTGTAAAACAATTCTTGGAAATGCAGCAGGCCTTTCCAGATGTCTTGACAACATAGGCTGGCCCGAAATAGTAGCAACCATAGCAGGAGTTGATACTCTTCTTGTGATTACAAGAAGTGACGAAGATGCGCGCCTTGTAGAAAAACGTCTGAATGAAATAGCAGTAGCAGAAAACAAACTGACCAGCTAAGTTTTTTCATCTTTAATTTAAATCCTTCAGCCTGATACTCCAAAACATACCTGCAATGACAACTAAATTCCATTACCGATTCTGATTCTGTTTATTCTTTATATAACTGCATTGTTCGGTTTGTATATTTACGAGCAAAGCAAAACAATATTCATAACCAACACTAAATTATCTTTTTACTTCAAGACTTAAAATAAAATTCCTTCCGGGGCCGTTAATGCCTGATCCGTGCTCTCTGTAATTTACATCAAAAATATTCCCCAGTTCAAACACTGCTGTCAAATATGAAGTAAACGGAAAAACCGTACGAAAATTAAAAGTATTCCAGCCCGGAGTGCCTCCTGCAGGTATTCTCGGATCATCCAGATCGTCTGCACATAATTTATCCTGTTTTAAAGCAAAACGTATAAAGGACTCTGCATATCCTTTTTTAAACAACAGTTTTACACCTGCAAGCCCGAAAAGCGGCGGAACTCCGCCAACTGGTTCATGCTGTGTAATATTCCAACCGTACGGAAAAGTTACATTGGAAAAAATATCCCATCTTCCTGTTTGATAATTAAATGCTGTTTCCAAACCGCACAAATAAGCAGTGCCTATATTCTGTTTTGATTTCACCTTAAAAACAGATGAATTCACTTCAATTGTTGATTCTCCGTTGTAAAGAGCGTCTGCGCTGGCTATAAGATTGTTTATTCTTGCATAATAAACAGAAGCTGCAAATGATATCCTCTCGTTTTCTATCTTCAGTCCTGCATCAATACTTGACATGGTTTCAGGTTCCAACGACGGATTTGGTATTTCAAATACATCTCCCTTGGATTCTCCCAGCTTGGAGATATCGCTGAGATTCGGAGCTCTGAATGCCTGACCAATATTGCAGTCAAGATAAATATCATCTTTTAATTTATAAACCAACCCGGCGCTTCCGGTAAAAGACTTAAAAGTCTGAGAAATATCTTTTCCGAATATAGTTGAAACGGGACTGGACTCAGGAAGGGAAAATTCTGTTGAGAACATGCTCCACCTTACGCCTGCTATTGTTTTAAACCGCTTGCTTATATTAAACTCATCCTGAATGTATGCACCAAAACTTGTATATGTTGCCCCGTCCGGATATCTTGCCTGCTTGTCCTTTGTTAGCTCCAGAGTAACAGGATCCTGCCTGCTTCTTTCCGAACTGACCAAATCATGATACACTTCGCTTCCGTAAGTTAAAAAATGTCCCCTGATAAAAGACCTTAACTGCAATGTAAATCCACCGGTTTTTACATCCACACTCTCTCTCGTTATTGAAGATTCAGGCTTTTTCTGTTTTTCTCTTCCTTCCTTCTGATTATTTAACGATAATGTAATTTCCATAGAGGAAACATACCTGTTATTAAGGCTCTTATTGAGTTTCAGATAAGTCAGGTGCCTTATCTGGGGATTGTACAACCACTTAAAATATCCACTGTTTTCATACTTGTCATATCTCGGCAGGTTTGATTTTTTCGTATATTGGGTTGCCAGAGTAAGTTTTGTTGTCCTGGAAGGATAAGTAATAAGCTTGTAATCATAATCAAAACAGTCAAAACCTGAAGGTGTTTGAACAGGCCCGTTTAAAGAGTGCTCCAGTTCGGGGACTGAATTATTTGTACCTCTTCTGAGATCGCCGAATCTTTTAAAACTCAAACCCCCTACCATCCCGATTTTTTCAGATATATATGACATTTCAACCCTTGAGGTTCTCTCCTTATCAGCAGTTGCTGCTCTGCCAAAAACTCTGTAATTAAACCCTGCCTTGTTATTCCCGGAAATCCTCTCTTTGGTAATTGCATTAACAGCTCCTCCCAGAGCATCGCTTCCGTACAGCACAGAAGCAGGCCCCCTTACAACTTCAAGCTGTTCAAGAGAAAAATAATCTATCATGGTCAGATAGGAGTGATTACCAAGTCTGTATGTTGAATTGTTCAATCTTATTCCGTCCACCATAAGAAGGATCTGGTTTGAGCTTAATCCGCGAATAATTGCAGACCCGCCTCCATGACTTGTCTTCTGAACAAAAACACCCGGCTCTTCCCGCAGAACCTCTGCTGTTGTTTTACTGTTCCTTTCGGAAATCACTATTTCAGGAATAAGATTCACTGCTTTGGATACATCTGTTATCTCATTTGTGGAACGCGTTGCAGTAACGGAAATTCCGGGTGACTGTAATACATTAATCTTTAATTTTATTATACCGAGTTTAACAGCACTTTTTTTTCTGACAACAACAGGAGAGATAACCTTTTTTGTATAACTTATGTGTGTAATTCTGAGACTGTAA
>QNDG01000147.1 GCA_003645915.1 Candidatus Zhuqueibacterota bacterium
AGTATCTTTTTTTCTGCTTCTCCGGAACAGATTAATATTCTCTCTGTACCAAGAGCAGCAGCTCCTTCAACAATCAGACTTTCAAGAATATCAGCATAAGTCTTACTGGTTCTAAGCTTATCTAATTTTTCCAGAACCGAATCAATCACCCTGTTTATAAGTTTTTCTCTTTCTCTCAACAAATCCTGTTTAATTTCAAGATGGACACCGGAAAGTATCCTTCTTTTAATCAGCTCCGCTTCTGAATCAGCCTTTTTTTCTGCCTGAGCCTTAATCTGTTCTGCCTGTTTCTTTGCTTTTTTAATTATCAGTTCAGCATCTTTTTCAGCATCTGCAATTATCTGTTCTGCCTGTTTTTTTGCGTCATCAGTTATTGTCTTGATCAACAAATAGTCAGGAGATTTATTTTGTTCTGCGCTGTTCATATTAATTTCCATCTATCCGATTTATTAATTTTATATGCTCAATCCAACAGCATTTTTTGCAATATCACGGATTGAACCCCTTCCCGGGACAGGTCCGTCTCTATCCGGAATTTCCAGAATAAGAGGAAACGCAGTAGTGTAAAACAAATTTTCAACAAGATCTCTTATCATGCTCGCAGTTTTCTCTGTAATAAGAATAATACCCAGATCTCTGTTCTCTATCGCCTCTTTTACAGCTTCTTCAGCTTCTTCCCTCGTTGAAACAATCTGTCCGGAAACTCCAACCATCCTGAAACCAAGGACAGTCAGTTCATCTGCTATTACAAAAAATTTCACAGTAGCAAAACCTCAAACCTTGCCGAGAATCATAATTGCAATAATTAATCCGTAAATTGCAATTCCTTCTGCCAGACCTACAAACAAAAGGGCCTTTCCTGCCAGCTCGGGTTTTTCTCCCAAAGCACCCATAGCTGCAGCTCCCACATAACCTACTGCAATTCCTGCTCCCAGTGATCCTACTCCCACTGCAATCGCAGCTGCAAGAAATGCAAACTTACTGATCCCCGGATCAGAAATACCTGCATCCTTAACAACTGTTTCCTGACTGTTCTGGCCTGCAAGTTCCTGTGCATGAATCACAGCCTTTAATCCTGTCATTCCCATGACAATAAATATTACAAACACAAGAATCATACCAAAACCAACAAGCTGCTTTTTAAATTGTCTCTGTGATCTGTTCATTACAATAAATCCTCCTTAATATATTTTCACAAATTTATTTTTTCAGGACAACAATTCGCTTTTCAGAGGTTTGTACGAATAGGAACTCTCTCTGAAAAACCTGCTGAAAAATTCGTAAAACTCAAGACGTACAGCCTGAATTGATACAACAAGACCTTCAAGACATATAATACCGATATTGCCCAGTACAAGAACTATACCTGAAACCACACCACCTGCTATATGGCTTACACTGTCGGATAATGAAAATATTGCCATAAAAAGACCTGCATGTGCGAGCCCGAAAGCTGCAATACGTATAAATGAAACAGTATTTGCCAAAAATCCAAGAGAAATTTCAAGAATTTCAATTATTCCGCCCATAATTCCTGTTGTTACACCTTCCGGGAAAAGCTGCTTCTTCCCCTGCAACAGATGTAAAACAGGCTCGTGAATAAAAATAAGCACTACAGAAATAACCATCAGCAGGGGAATAATTACCGGCAGATCAGGAACCGGTTTGGTTGATATAAACCGCATTGTAACAGCTATACCGCACCAGTAAAGAATCCCTGCAAACAGCCCTGCTTTATCAAAAAGTACGCCTTTTATACTTTTTTCTCTGATACCATTGATAATGTTAAAAACAATTGCAAGAGATATCATACCTATACCAAAATAAATTGCAACCTTAAACAGTTCACCTATTGACTCCATAGGTTTCAGCCACACAGGTTTAATCCAGTGTTCTACTCCAAAAATACTACCAAACAAAACCCCGAAAATCATACTTGAAGCTCCTGCGTACAAAAGAAGGTGCCCTGCATTTTTAAAAGAGCTCTTGCTGGATTTTACTGACATAATAAACCCTGTTAATGCCAGCACTGCACCATGTCCCAGATCACCAAACATTATTCCGAACATAAATAGAAAACTGAACGCAACTATCGGTGTGGGGTCAATTGATCTGTAATCAGGAATTCCGAAAGTTTTTGTAATAAGCTCAAAAGGTTTAAAAAAGCCGGGATTGTTGACTTCCACAGGTACATGAATCTGCCCGTTTTGCACTGACTTGAGTTTTTCTGCAGGGATAAAATTAAGTATGCATCTGTTTTGTGTCTTTAATAAAATTTCTCTCTCAAACCTCTGCTTCATGTCAGACGGAATCCATCCCGTTACCAGAAAAGTTGTCTCTGTTTTTCTGAATCTCTGTACTACTCTGGTACTTAACTCTTGTATAAGGCCTTTATAAAGAATAGAAACAAGAAAATCTTTTTCATCTTTCCGGATTTTGTCCAGTTGGCTTAAAACTGCGGTCTTTTCCTGTTCTAAACGCAAAATTTCTTCCCTTAACTGCAAAGAGGCCTTTTCAGGAATAAACCTCTTTTTTTCTTCGGATGAAACACTTCTTGTTTCAGCATTAAAAAGAATTTCCTTTACTGCGTGCTCATCCTTTTTTAAAGTAATGAGCATCAGTGCAGTTTCATTTTTCTGCTCATAAATAGTCACACTGGTATGAGGATAACCTGCAAGGTCTGAATAAAGCTGGCTCAATTTATCATTCTTAACTCTGATATAATCAAAATTAATAAAAGTACCTGATTCAGCTGAAAAATTTATTTCACCCTGACTTGTTATTCTGATGGCATTTTTTAAAATTGCACTTTTATCTGCAATTGATTTATCAAGTGTTTTAATCTTTGTGTCAAGAGATTCAACATTATTTTTTAGTTTCTCAAACCGCTTCATAATTGAATCCCAGTTGTCCCTTAAGGGTCGGACATTTTCAAAATCAACATCAATAGAAAGCAAATTTACTGTTTTTTTAATATCGGAAATTCTCTGGCTTACTTCTAAATCAACAAAGGGTACAGGATTTTCCAGCGTATTTGCCCACGGTTCCGCTTCTGCTGGATCAATCAACTGAACATAACCCTCTCCCACAAGAACAGAAACAACATTATCAATTTCCTTTTTCGGAAAAAGAATCTGCACAAAATCCATTCTCTCCGGTTTAAACATCTACAGCTCCTGATTTTCTGTTATATTTTTTTCAGATTTTAATGCAACCGTATAAAGTGCTCTTTTTAACATGCCCTCCTCAAGCTTAAGAAGAGTAATAAATCCGACAATTGAACCAATGGTAAAAGGATACTGTTTAAAACACTTTTCCGCCTGATTTTTAAGAGCCTCTTTTAAAATTTCCTCAAGCAGATAAATACCCTCTTCATCCTTATGGGAAACCCGAATTTCCGGAGTAAATCTTTTTTCAGTAATGAGCTCCAGTTCACGGCCTCTGACAACTGCATCTTCAATTTCCGAGGCCTGAAAATAAACTCCTCCCGGTAAAATATACTTTACTGCATTTTCCGGAGAAATATCATAATAATCTTTGAGCCTTCTGACCCATAAAATATTCTTTAAATCCGTCTCAATACCTGTAATACGTCTTATTATTTCTCTGTCTTTATCAGGCAGATTCTCTGATGCACCTGTGAGTCTGCTTATTATATCCTTGTCAATGGCTGTTTCAACAAAAAACATATTTTTGTCTTTGGAAAAATCCTGAACCGAGCCTGAAATAACTTCACCAAAGGGCGTATGCTTAAAATAACCTGCAATCTCTTCAAGACTTTTTGCTTTTAAAAGTTCTGATAACTGATAATCATAAAGTATTTTAAAGGGATAGACAGGAACTATTTTATCAACACCTGCATTCCACTGCCTTAAAACGGATTTGGCTTTTTCCGCTTCATCTTTCTGCAGAAACATAGTTACAATATTTTTTATGCTTCCCTCTGCTGTTTTATATACAGATTTAATTCTGTTAATCCTGTTTTTCGAAATCTCAATTTCTATTACGGAAGCATCCTGCAGTTTCTTGTGTTCCTGAGAAAAAACATAATTTTTCTGCCGTAAAATACTGACAAAAGCAGTCAGATTTTCCGCATTTGCAAGCTGTTTGATATCCTGCTCCGACAAAAGCGATGATTTCATAGCGCGTACTTTTGCATTTATATTTGCATATTTACCGACTGATGTCACTTTGTAAGGCCTCTGTATAGAATTAACGGGACAAGACTTTCAGCAAGATTTTCTATGCTTTTCTCTTCTGCATTAAGTATGCTTCGTTCATTATCCGCTTTCTTAATTATACTTTCCTTTTCTGATTTTGCTTCTTCTTCAGCCCTTATACGTAAATCTTTTATGATCTTAACAGCTTCATTCTCTGCTTTCCCGATAATCTCTTCTGCCTCTGATTCAGCCTTTGCTTTAACAGATCTGGCCTCTTTTTCAGCATCATGTATTATCTGCTTTGCTTTCTGTTCTGCATTTAAAACATTTTCAACAGTATTTTTCATATCAACCATAATTCCCTCTTACATAGGATCTCCTGGATTATTATCGGCATAAATATAGTAATAATTAACACCTTATACACAATTTAATCCAATCAGAATTAATAGTCAAGATAAATATAGTCTGCTCAATATCCGGACTTTATTAAATTTCCTTTCAACCTTGTTGTACTGAATCCGCTCTGAATTCCCTGTAAAAAAAATACATCCCTGCAACAAGAGGTAAATAACTTAAAAATATCCTCCACAGGAAAACAGAAAATCCCAGCATATATTTTGGCATATACAATGAGAAAAAACCAAGCGCAACCAGTTCCCATATACCTGCTCCTCCGGGAGAGGGTGCGCTGTAAATTATAGGCTTCATTAAAGCCTGCACTGCGAGTGCCTGAATCCAGGGGATATTAAATCCAAATCCCCTGACAATTAAAATTGCAGTAACATAATCCATTGTAAATGCAGCAAATATCCAGAAACCCGCCATAAATAATGCAAACTTCTTTTTTATCACAAAAAATAATATTATTTTTCTGAATTTATCAACCTCTGTCAGCAACTTCCTGGTTACATTTACCATTCTGTTTTTATTTATTAATTTGATCCTGGACATAAAGTCTGAGATAAAGACTATAACCTTTTTTAAAATCGAAGGATAAACAAGAACCAATATAAAAAAGACTATTATGCCGATTATGGGGATAGATACAGCTCTTAAAATCTGATTGAAAAAATTCTTCTCTGCATAACCGCCTGAAACAAAAAAAAGTATCGGGATATTTATTAAAAAAAGAATCATCGGTATAACGGATCTCAATATTGTTATTGCTATACTTTCACTCCATCTCAGTTTTTCCTTATGCAGAAGATATGTATGTGTTGATACAGTTCCTGCAAGCAGAGGTATGACACTGCTGACAAGTGTGCCTTCCAAGCGAATAACAGC
>QNDG01000148.1 GCA_003645915.1 Candidatus Zhuqueibacterota bacterium
AAGAAGAACGTATTCTTGCTCTTTCAGGTATGGTTACAGACGGCCCTTACACAATTTATTCTATATTTTCCAATGCGGAAATGCCCTATCCAGAAGCAAAATTGAGCGACGGTACTGTTGTAAAATTAGATCAGGCAGGATACAGCAAATACAGGGCTCTGCCCAACAGAGATGACAGAATTACGGTTTTTAAAACTTTCTGGAAAACTTATGCTGAATTTAAATCAACGTTTGGAGCTGAACTTTATACAAATGTAAAGAAAGATATTTTCTATGCAAGGAGCAGAGGGTATAATTCTTCTCTTGAAGCTGCGCTTGATGTGAATAATATTCCCGTATCGGTTTACACCTCTCTTATTGAAAATGTAAACAAGCACATTGATACTTTTTACAGGTATCTTAAGATAAAAAAACGCCTTTTACAGGTGGATACTCTTCATTACTATGATTTATACGCTCCCACTGTAAAAGGTGTTGATTTAAAATATGATTACGAGCAGGCAAAGGATATTGTTCTTGAAGCATTGGAGCCAATGGGTAAAGAGTATATATCAACCGTAAAACGAGCATTTGATGAACGCTGGATTGATGTTTATCCTACAACAGGTAAGAGGTCGGGAGCTTACAGTAATGACGGCGGTTATGATATTCACCCGTACATGCTTTTAAATTACAATGGCCAGTATAATGATGTAAGCACTCTCGCACATGAGATGGGGCATTCAATGCACACATATTTTTCCAATAAAAACCAGCCGTTCCCCACAGCAGATTACTCCATATTTGTTGCGGAAGTTGCGTCAACATTTAATGAAGCTCTGTTAATGAATAAAATGTTAAAGAAAATCAAGGATGATAAAACAAGACTGTCCCTGTTAATGGAATACCTTGACGGTGTAAAAGGAACCCTTTTCAGGCAAACTCAGTTTGCGGAGTTTGAACTGGAAATTCATAAAAAAGCTGAAAAAGGTGAGCCTTTAACAGGGGATGTGCTGACTTCCATGTATAAAGATATTCTTAAAAAGTACTACGGACATGAAAAGGGCGTGTGTATTATTGATGATATGGTCGGTGTGGAATGGGCTTTTATACCTCATTTTTACTATAATTTCTATGTTTATCAGTATGCAACATCTTTTACCGCATCTACTGCTCTTGCGGAAAAAGTAATTGAAGGCAGAAAAGGCGCAGTTGATAATGTTATTAAATTCCTGTCAGCAGGAAGCTCCATGTACCCCATTGACGTATTAAAACTTGCCGGTGTTGATATGACTGGTTCCGAGCCTTTTGAACTTACTATAAAAAATGTTAACAAGGTAATGGATGAGATAGAAAAAATTCTTGATAAGCAGGGAAAATAGTTTCTGTTTAAGTTGAATTAAAAAGGGCGTTACCTGTTTGTAACGCCCTTTTTAATATTTTCAGGAAAGTATTTCAGATTAATCATAATGTTTCTATTTGTGGTACTCAGACAATTTGTCACTCCTGATTATTTGAAGTGCCGTACCACCATTTTAAAAACGGAATTTCATACTCGGAAAAAAGATTTACTTCCGCAGATATCAGAGTAAGGAGAAGTCCAGCTTTTACAAACATCCAGATCTGTCGGAATAAAATTGACATGATACTGCCAAATGCATAGCGTACTGGTATCAAAATATTTATAAGATAATAAATTATTGAAAAAACAATAAAGAACAGAAAGAAATAAAAGAAAAGGCCTAGCACCTTAAAAGGATACTGAGAAAAGAACCTCCATCCGTTTTTTACGGATTTAAACACTTTTTTCTTTTTTAAAATAACTGTGCTGATTTGCGCATAATCAAATGCGGCTTTAATTATTATTAAAAAACAAATATTTAGCAGGATTCTGCCAAACAGGAACAGAACAATTAGAGGTTCGGAATCTCCGGCGAGTCTTTTTAGAAGAATTGAGACAGGAATATTAAGCAGAAATAGTATCAGTAGAAAAAGAACTGATACTAAGGCAATTTTAATGAAATTCGGAAAATATTCAGCTGATTTTTTCATTAATTCCGGAAATTCAAATGTTTTATTTCTTTCTGAAAAACGATAAATAATTCCGCCTTTCAGAAACAGATATAGAAAGTAAAAAAGTATCAGAAGGAGCGGAAGAAGATTTCCTGCATATGATAAAATGTCTTTGTTGTGAATGTTAAATTCCATGAGAGGAACAGAAAAAATATTTCCGTTAAATATTGAATCAACAACAGCGCTTTTTCCTGCGAACCTGGCAAATGCCGAATTCACAGGTATTGAAACAAGCAGTGCAGGGACAATTTGAATAATATAAAGAAAAATCCATAATTTCATGTTGTAAAATGTTTCCTTTACTGATTTATATAATATTTTCATTATCATGGCTTCCTCTTCATTTATGCTATGAATGATAATATCTGGATTAAATTCTGATAAAAACAAATAAGGCTTATAGAGAAAAAGGTTGTTGCTTTTCTGTTTTTTTCTGTAAATCTTGAATTGTTAGTGAAGTTTGAATCCAGAAGAAGTTTGTTCTGAGGGTCAACTTCAGCGTACAGTATTTTGTTGTCCCTGATAAACGTATATTTTTTCCATCTCTCTTTACCGTCCCATTTGTATCTTAATGAGTCACTGTTATCAAAAACAATTAAAACGTCCACAGGCATAACAGCTTCGCCTTTTCTGTGTATTTTTACAACAGAGTAGTACAGATCACTGTTTTTCTTCAGCTTTATCTTTGTTGAGTCAGAAAAAATACCATCTGGCTTAGGCATTTTTGTACTGATCACAGAAGCAACTTTATAATCGAGTTCCAGAGAATTTTTAAGAAACTGGTCGAAAAACCAATTATAATCTTTGCCTGTCACCTTATTTACAATTTCAATAAAGTTTTCAGTCCCAGGATGTCTGAATTTCCATTGTTCAAAATACGTTCTGAAGATTTTCTGCATCAAATCCGTTCCAATAATATTCTCAAGAGTTTTTAACATTAAAACCGGTTTCTGGTATGAGAAAAGCGAATAACCTCCGCCTATGTACGTCCATGAGGGACGTAAGGTTTTATCTCGTCTTGTGTTCCCGATGTAAGTGTTGCGGGCATTAACTATTTCACCGACCTTCAGGAATTTTAAATTTATAATTGACGATTCTTCCCCGTAGTACTTATCCATAATTTTAGATTCATAATAACTGTTTATTCCTTCATCAAGCCACGCTTCTTCAAACTCATTATTTCCGACCAAACCGTACCAGTATTGATGGCCGAATTCATGCACAGTTACCAGTTCGGGAAATCTTAAATTAGCAGGAATATTCCAGAATGTTCCTGCTGTAATAAACTGCGGATATTCCATTCCGCTTGCCCGAAAGGCTCCTGTGGGCGGGTGCAAAATAGTAAGGTTTTTATAGGGATAAGGCCCTGCCCAACTGTTAAAAAAGTCCATTGCATGTTTTACAGCGGTAAATGTCCTTTTTACAGACGATGAGTGGTCTTTTTCATAAACGAGTTTAATGTTTGTTCCTCTGTAGTTAATTTCTTTTGTAAGAAAATCCGGAGATGCTGTCCATGCAAAATCGTGAATATCTTCAGCATGGAATACTACTGTTTTGGTTAAGCCTTTTTTTACTTCAGAAACTATATTACCTGTTCCGGCAACTTTGAATTCCGCGGGAACATTTACAGTAACATCATATATCCCGTAATCGGAGAAAAACTCACTGTTTCTGTGAAACTGGTGGCAGTTCCATTCTCCGTTTTTTTGGAACACTCCTAATTTGGGAAACCATTGGGCAATCATAAAGAAATTTTTATAATATCCTGTTCTTGCATAAATTGCAGGTAGTTGTGTTGTAAAGTCAATATTCAGAATGATTTTTCTTCCGGGTAATACAGGTCTTGCCAGCTTGACTACTGCAACTGTCCTGTCCTCGGAATTATTATCGTCAGGATGTATGAATGTGAGTTTATCAGTAAGGTTATTATTGTAGCTGTCTGTAATTTCCCTGATTTCTATCCAGCCCCATCGGTTTTTTTTAGAAAGCAGTTTTGATTTTTCCCCCGCTTCTTTAATGAATGTTGAATAATTGTTTTTAAAGGCATTCATATAAAGGTGGAGCCGGATATCTGTTGCAGGTTTGTTTGTTATGTTTTTCCAGGTAATTGTTTCAGTTCCGGAAACCTGTTTTTTTTGTGCATTCAGAGTAACTTTGATATTGTAGGATGCATTTCTGAGGTTTTTGGTACGTGCAGGCTGTGCTGTGAGAGTTGAGCAGAATATAAGCACAGCAAAGACATGACACCACAATTTTTTCATAGTTCCTCTCCCCGTTTAAAAGGACCTTGATGAATTTTATGTTGATGATGCTTTTGAGCTGTTTTCGGGAAGAAGTGTTATTCTGCTTCTTCCATTTTTTTCTTTAATTCTTTTATTTTTTGGTTATATTTTTCTGCTTCGGAAGGATTTTTCCCCAGCAGAGTTTCATAAACCTGAATTGCTTTTTTAAACTGACCCTGAGCTGCGTATATTTCGCCAAGAGTGGGGCTTATAATTTTAGGAGATTTTGTTTGAGCTGATTCTGATTGAGTGTTTTCAGGTTTTTCAGTTTCTGTAGTTTCCTGCTCAGTTGTTAATTCCGGTTGTACTGTATTTTCTGCTTCAGGCTCAGGAGAATCAAGATTAACAGCAGCGGTTTCTATTGTGTCCTGTGCAGTTTCAGTGATTTCAGCAGTTTCCTCTTCAGGAAGAACTTCAATTTTTTCTGTTTCTTTATCGGAAATTGTCTGCTCTTCTATATTCTCTGCAATTGTCTGGTTAATTTCAGTTTGCTCAGTATTATCTGTATTTGTTTCTTCATTATCCTGAATCAGTATCCTGGAAAGATCCTCGTCTTTTATTTCAAATTCTTCATCTTTAAAAAGAGCATCTGCAGGCTCGGCTTTTTGCTCCGGCTCTTCAAAAAGGTTCTCTAGATCATTCATGTCCGGTGAATCAGAAATGTTTTTATCTTCTTTAATTGCCTCTGTGGTGGGCTTGTCAGAAAGTGTGGAATCTTCTGTTGTACCTGTAATACTTGAAAGAAATTCCTCTTCAAAAAAAGGTTCTTCAGCTTTTTCTGTTTCCTGTGTTTCTGTCTGTAATCCGGATGTATCAGGGTCAGGATTTGTTTCTTCATTAACAGGTTCGGTTTCTGTTGTTGCAGGCAGATCTTCAAATTTGTTTTCGTCAGCTTCCAAATCACTCCCGGAAGGAGATAGAGGAGATTCTTTAATTTCAAATTCAGATATATCCTGAATCTCCGGTGTGGTATCTGAAGGAGTAAAATCCGGCTCTTTTTCGTCTGTTTCAGATGTTTCTGCGCTGCCAGAAGATGGATCGG